>JBJFDE010000413.1:0-3997 GCA_051889855.1 Candidatus Cryptobacteroides sp.
TCGTCGCCTGCGTCCTTGGATCAAGCCGCGGATCATTTTCAGGCTTAAGACCCGGTTTTGAATCGGGGTTGCAAAGGTAAGGCTTTTTTTTGAATCTGCAAACTTTTTTGAAACTTTTTTTCGAAAATTTTTCGAAGCTCAGTTCGCAGCTCAAACCCTCTCTGCTCAGTCTTTTTCAGAACTCCTGTCCTTCTCAGACACCCGTTTTTCAAATGGGGCTGCAAAGGTAAGGCTTTTTTCTGAACTTCCAAATTTTTTATGAAATATTTTCAAAAAAAGTTTAAGTCGTGCCTTTCCAGAGGATTTCCAAGAACTTTTGTCGCTTTCGCTGACACCCTTTTTTCAAATGGGGCTGCAAAGGTAGCGCTTTTTCCTGAACTTCCAAACTTTTTTAACGTTTTTTACAAAAAAGCAATATTTCCACATATACACCTATATATATGGAAACAATTTCTTATTTTTGTGGGCTTTATGAATCAACAAATGAGCTTGTAAGAATAAAATAGTCTATATCATGAAATGTATCTTATCGGCACTTTTAGCCATTGCTACTGCCGCTTCATCATTGGCAACCAATGTTCAGGACTCCCCTCTTTGGCTTCGTAAGAACAATATATCCCCGGACGGGAGCAAAATCGCTTTCTGTTACAAAGGCGATGTCTTCATTGTTCCGGCTGAAGGCGGCAGGGCATTCCAGCTCACAAGCAATCCGTCCTATGATTCAGACCCGATCTGGACTCCGGATGGAAAACAGATAGTTTTCAGCTCATACAGGGAGGGCGGCAAAGATATATTTGTCATAGATGCTGAAGGTGGAACTGCCAAAAGACTTACCACCTGGTCAGGAAAAGAGACACCACTTGCGGTAACCGACGATGGAGAAGTCTGGTTTTCGGCAGCCATCCAGCAGGATGCAGCTTATGGCAACTTCCCGGGCTCGGAACAAATCTATGCCGTAGGTCTGGAAGGCGGAAGACCGAGACAGGTGACCTCAATGCCAGTTGGTTCAATGAGCATCAATTCAAAGGGTATTGTAATATATGAGGATATCAAAGGATATGAGGATCCCTTCAGGAAGCATCATACATCTTCCGTAACCAGGGATATATGGATGTGCAAGACCACCGACGGCAAAAATGGCCGCGTAATGGACGGAAACTCTGAATTTACCAAACTTTCAGGTTTCAAGGGCGAGGACCGCAATCCTGTATTCGCCAAGGATGGAGACACTTTCTATTATCTGAGCGAAGCCGACGGTACATATAATATATATAGAAGCAGTTTATCTGACTCTGCCAAAACCATTCAGCTGACACATGCCAAAGGAAACCCGGTAAGATATATTTCCGTTTCAAATGAGGGTACCATTTCTTTCTCGCTTGACGGAGAACTCTACACTGTCAGGGAAGGAGCCCAGCCAGAGAAAGTCAATATTGAGATTATTACCGACAATTACACAAAAGAAAAAGAATTGAAAGGTGTGATGTCGGGAGCCACCGACCTGGCGGTCTCGCCGAATGGAAAAGAGGTGGCATTCATCGTCCGGGGCAATGTATTCGTGACATCTATAGACCACAACACCACCAGATGCATAACCAACACACCGGAACAGGAAAGGAACCTTACATTCTCAAAAGACGGAAAGACCATATATTATTCATCCGAAAGGGATGGAAACTGGGGAATCTGGGGTACGTCACTCACCGGAAAGGATGACAAATATTTCACATACTCCCTCAAGACAGAGGAAAAACGGATTACACCTGTCGGACAGACCTGCTTCCAACCTCAAGTCTCACCGGACGGTAAATACATAGCATATCTCAAGGACAGGACAGGTGTGGCAGTGATGGACCTGAAGAGCGGCAAGGAGAAAATTCTGGTCAGAAAAGACGTCAACTATTCTTATTCTGACGGAGACCAGGCATTTGAGTGGAGCCCTGACAGCAGATACATTCTTTGTAACTGGCAGGGTGACGGTGGCTGGAACAATGAGGACGTTGCCGTTGTGGATGTTGAAAGCGGTGAAATCACCAATCTCACCCAAAGCGGTTATTCTGACGGTGGCTTCAGATGGGCATTGAAAGGAAAGGCGATGACATGGTCATCGGACAAGGCCGGCTACAGAAGCCACGGAAGCTGGGGAGCAGAAAGGGACATATATATAATGTTCTTTGACAGAGAGACTTACAGCCAATTCAGGCAAGACAGGGAGGACAGGGATCTTAAAACTATGATGCAGTCAGACAAGGAGAAGAAGCAGGAGAAAAAGGACAGCATCAAAAATGAAGAGAAGGCTGAAAAGATTGTGCTTGACCTTGCTGACAGACAGAACAGAATCCTTCGCCTGACACCCTTCTCCGGATCGATAGGAGACCATTACCTCACTGAAGACGGAAAGAAATTGTACTACATGGTCCGTTCAGCAAAAACAATGGACCTTTGTGAGTTGAACATTGAGGATAAAAGTTTCAAGATCATTTCTTCCAATGTATCTGGCGGCATCTATCCTTCCGTTGATGGCAAGACATTGTTCATTCTCGGCAGAAACGGCATCATGAAAATGCCGGTTGCAGGAGGAAAACTGGAAACCATAGCATTCAACGGAGAATATGACCACTCCCCTGCAGCTGAAAGGACTTATATTTTCAACCACATCTGGAAACAGGTGGAGGAAAAATTCTACGATGCCTCCATCCATGGAATAGACTGGAAAGGATACAAGGACGTGTATGAGAAGTTCCTGCCACATATCAACAACAATTTCGATTTCCAGGAAATGTTGTCCGAAATGCTGGGAGAACTTAACGGATCACATACAGGTGCAAGATACTATTACAGGTCCAACCTGAACAGTGCTGCACTTGGAGTTCTCTTCGACAATGACTATCAGGGTGATGGACTTCGCATAAAAGAGATTCTCAAAGGAGGCGTTCTTTATATCCAGGCGCCACAAATCAAGGAAGGCGACATCATTGAAGCAATCGATGGCGTGAAGATTGCAGCCGGACAAGATTTCTTCCCGGCATTCAGGATGAAAGCAGGAAAGAAAGTCACGCTGAGCATAAGCAGCAAAGGACGCAAGGCTGAGGATGTTGTCGTGAAGACAGGCAGTTCCGATGCTGTACAGATGTACAACAGATGGGTTGAGCAAAGGGCTGAAATGGTAAGGCAACTATCCGGAGGCAAAGTGGGCTATGTCCATGTCGAAGGAATGGATTCCGAAAGTTTCCGAAGGGTATTCTCCGAATTGCTCGGAAAATACAGAAGTTGTGAGGCGGTAATAGTTGATACAAGGCACAACGGTGGCGGATGGCTTCACGACGACCTAGCTACCCTGCTCAGCGGTAAGGAATATGCGCGATTCGAGCCAAGGAGACAATATATCGGATCGGATCCATGGAATAAATGGAACAAGCCTTCATGTGTGCTTGTCGGTGAAGACAATTACTCCGATGCTTCGGGATTCCCTTATATTTACAAGACTTTGGGCATTGGAAAACTCATCGGAACTCCTGTCCCGGGTACAATGACAGCAGTTTGGTGGGAAACACAGATTGACCCGACACTTGTTTTTGGAATTCCTCAGGTTGGAGTCATCGGCGTGAAAGAGGGAAGATATTTGGAAAACATGGATATTGAACCGGACATTCTGGTTTACAATGATCCGGCTTCAGTCCTCAGAGGAGAAGACAAGCAGCTTGAAGCAGCTGTGGCTGAGATGATGAAAGCAATTGAATAACAATATATTATGGATAAGAAAATTGTTATAATTCCAACTTATAACGAAAAAGAGAATATTGAGAAAATCATCAGAGCAGTATTTGCCCTTGACGGAGAGTATCACGTAATCGTCATTGAAGATGGCTCTCCGGACGGTACTGCTTCGATTGTGAAGAGGCTGATGGAGGAATTTCCACAAAGGCTTTTCATTATTGAGAGGAAAGGTAAGCTGGGGCTTGGAACAGCATATATTACCGGATTCAAATGGGCCGTG
>JBJFDE010000414.1:0-3997 GCA_051889855.1 Candidatus Cryptobacteroides sp.
TGTATTTCTGACTTTTGCTACACGACAAGCATCTACGATTGCACATATATCCACAGTCAGCAATGCCAATGAACCAGCCAGCAAGAGTACAGAACCAGCAATGACTGCTCCCTCATCATAGTATGCACCAGCATTCACACCAGCACCTATACCCATAAGGACAGAACAGCCCACAGCTCCACCAAGCCAGCCAAAACCTCTGCCGACTTCTCCGCTTATCATCTGGCCCAAGCCCGGAATGAGCCATGAGCAAACACCCATCAAAGCAGGATTATGATTATCACCAAGTCCAGAATACCAGTCTTGATAATGATAAATATGCTTCAACTCCTTATATTTCATTCCTACTCTTATTCCATCAGCAGGCTCCCTATTAGTTACTCCATAACCATAATTTGGAGCAGAAGCTGTATTGAAAACCTCATTCCTACCAGACTCATAACGAATCATAAGTATTTGAGACTTCGGCATTGTATAGGTCACTCCATTAGGCTCATCAAAGAGCTTATATTTCACATTGCTGTTGTCAATTTCAAGTACCTTAGCCTTGATGTCTTCACCATTTTTCTTTGTGATAACATCCTGTGCAGAAGCTGTCGCAGCACAAACGCAAAGTGCAGACAGGATAATAAGAATTCTTTTCATAAGATTGGATTTAAGTCGTTAATAATGGGCAAATATACTGCCCCCCAACTTTTCCAAATTTTTCAACACAAAGTTAAACTCCAGACTGTAAACCCTGTTTACAATCGCTTTCAGACCGCCACTATACCTTTACCGCAAAGGAAAGGAAATGGCGACATTCGGTCTGAAATATTATGCAGAACTTCGCAGCAAGTACAAGAACATCATCTGGAGAATGGAGATTGCCGAAAGAGGATACTCCGGATCATCCGAGATGATGACCTTTGCCGGTTTGCTGATGTTCGGCATTAACGTCCCGGTATTTGCCAATATCAAAGGTATCTGGGAGGATAAGAAAATATCCCCGACATTTGATATGAAGGCAGGATTTAGCCTTGGCATAGCCTGTGGCTTTATGGGAGAAGCTGGAGCCGGTTGCAGATTTGAACTTGGCAAAACAGCCTTAGCTGCAACTGCATTCATTAAGGGAGTATACGAAGAAGAAAGCCTGGTATCAGATGATAATAAGTATTTAGAAGACTGGTTTACTTCCCTTGGAGTCAAAGTTGCTTATGAGTTTTAAGTTTGAAAACTTAATACCAACTCGTTTACTATATCGTTCATTCCTCCTCATCCTCAGGACAAGGAGTAAAAATCATATCCTTTGATATGACAATACCATATGGAACATTCCTATGCTTTCCTTCTTGAGGTACCAGAATGCCGATATCTGTAAGCTGCTTGATGTCCCTGGCAGCCGTATCCGGTGATGTCTTTGCGAGTTTCGCCCATTTCTTCGTAGTCAGCTTGCCAAAATAGCCGTCAAGATAGATATTCAGAACACTCTTCTGACGGTCATTGAGTATCGCCTGTGAATGGTTCTGCCAGAATCTGGCCTTATTCAGGACAGATGACAGCATCTCCTCGGAACCTTCTATCGATCGTAGCATACAGTCCAGATACCAGTCTATCCATACAGTAATATCGCAGGATCCTTTCTGACACCTCTCCAACGTATCGTTGTACTTCCTCTTATCCTTGTTGATCTGTCTGGATATACTGAAATATCTCAATGTCGAATTATCGGCCTGACTTAGCGCCATATCTGCAATCGCACGACTTATTCTTCCGTTTCCATCATCAAACGGGTGAATGCTTACGAACCAGAAATGTGCAATCGCAGATTTTATATAATCTTTAGGTGTCGCATCCGAATTATACCATTCAAGGAACTTCTGCATCTCTGCAGGAACCTTCTCTGCGGCCGGAGCGTGGTAATGCACCTTCTCTCGCCCCCAATTTCCTGATATCACATCCATTGCATCAACACGATACTGTCCTACATTTATAGTCTCCATTCCGCTCCTTCCCGTAGGGAACAGGCAGTTGTGCCATCCGAACAGCCTGTCATCAGTCAAGGGACTCGAATAATTGTTCACCGCATCAAGCATCATTTCAACCACGCCCTCGATATAATGCGATGGCTCGGTCTCATTCACGATATGCACACCCATTCGTCTTGCCACCGAAGAACGCACCTGATCAGAATTCAGAAGCACCCCTTCAATTTCTGATGATGATACGATGTCGTGTGTCAATGCCTCGACAGCAGCCTGCTGTTGCACGTCAAATCCAATTGCAGACAGTCTTCCCTCCAAATATCCGGCAGCCTTGCTCACCTTGATCAGTTTTGCATCAATCAGTTCCTTGTTCCAGGTAAAATCTGGCCAGTTTTGTGTCTCGTGTATATACATATCCCTAATTTTTCAGCAAACTTACACAAAATATAGCAATTTGCGGACTATTAACCGCAAAAAATGCGGATTACTAACCGCAAATCAAAAACTCCGGTCAGAATACTCCTAATTGTGGACGGCTCGGGCAAATTGACCGAACCGTGAGCGCATGGACCGCTTACAGGGCATTGTGGACGGGGTAAGTGAGGAAGGTGATTTTCGGTTTGTGATGCAAAGTTGACTAATGCTTGACCACCATTGTCATGCCCGACTCATATCGGGCATCTGCTATTGTGCGACAGTGCTGCAAGAATTACAATTAACAGATAATCAGGCGATTCAAACTGCGACAACTCGAAGAACATCAATACAAAGAACAGTGTTCAACGTTTTTCAGGTAAAAGTAGTCCGTAAAACGGGTTGTTTTACGGACGTTTCACAGAATCACGGGTTGGTAAGCGGAAGCGATTGTCACTCAATCGGTTTGAAATCTGAAGCGGGATGCTTGCAGAGCGGACAGATGAAGTCAGCCGGGAGTTCTTCGCCTTCGTATATGTAGCCACAAATTGTACATACCCAGCCTTTCTTCTTTGGACGCTGAGGTGCTGGCTTGATGTTTTTGTGATAGTATGCGTAGGTTGCAGAAGGAGTATCATTGAGAGTTTCCGCATCTGTTACCTCGGCGATGAAAAGTGTATGTGTTCCTAGATCGACCATTGACTCAACCTTTGCAGAAAGAACGGCATTTACACCTTCCGTGACATAGATTATACCGTTGTCAGAACGGGAGAAACTGATGCCTACGGCTTTATCCACATCCTTTCCGCTCTGGAATCCCCAATGCTTGAATGTGTCGAAAGAAGCTGATTCAGAAAGGATTGAGACATTGAACCGGCCAGTCCTCTCAATCATTCCGTGAGTGTAATTTGCCTTATTGACTGCAAGAGAAATGCGGTTTGGAGTAGTCGTGAGCTGCATTACGGTGTTTGTGATGCAACCGTTGTCTTTTTCGCCTTCGCGGGCTGTTACTACGAACAAGCCATAAGACAATTTGAAAAATGCTTTATTGTCCATATAGATATGAAAAAAATTAATACTTCAGCCAAATTTAAGATTTTTTGGACAGATAGCAAAGCTCTCTTAAAAAAACGTTTACAACAAGAGGCTGAGCCGTCAGGTGCGTCCTCTACTACAACGTGAAGCTAAACCATCTCCGCATAACAAAAATTTCATTATATTTGACGATGAACACTATGATGAAACTGAAGGTTTATGGATGCAATCATCAGGATGCTTGACAGGCAGGCCGCAGCAAGTGCATATAAACCTGTATAGATTGAAGAGGAATCGTATAGTAATGAGAGAGTTATAATTGATGCTGAGACCAGGATGCCGCATATCACCACTTTAAGCAGCAGTGTGCGGGATTTTTCAGCCATACGGTCATTCCTTTGCTTTGCCTGCTCTATGAAATCCAGATTACGCTCCAGACTGGCCATGAAGTCGGCTTCGTCTGTCAATTTTCCTTCCATGGAGGCAATCATATTTTCAAATTCAGTTTTCATTTTTGTTCCAGTTTATCTTTAGTGACTTACAAAAAATAAGTTGCATCAGTTGGCCGGTTTGACGAGGTAGTT
>JBJFDE010000415.1:0-3982 GCA_051889855.1 Candidatus Cryptobacteroides sp.
ATGTCCTATATCTTGATTCTGGCCGGTGCATTGACGACGTTCGCATCCGCAGAGAAAGGAAGGATTCATCTTAGGATTGGAGAGGATATCGAAATGATGATAAATGAACAAGATCAGACACAATGCCTTCCATTCCGTTTGAGGCTGGAAAGTTTCAGCATATCCACTTACTCCGGTTCAAAAGCGGAAGCCGATTACATCAGTACGGTGCGAATCCTACCGGGGGAGAATGTCCATACCATATCCATGAACCATATACTCAAATACAAAGGATACCGATTCTATCAGGATGACTACGATGAGGACAAAATGGGAGTGACACTTTCAGTTAACCATGACCCCTGGGGAATCGGCATCACATATTCGGGCTATCTGATGCTCCTTGTTTCAATAATCTTCTTTTTCTTCCAGAGGGGAACTGCCTTTCGGGCAGCCTTGAAGCGCCTTTCACTCACTCTTGTGCTTATTTTCGGCTTTTGCGGAAACCATGAGCTTAATGCGGGACAGTTGCCTGGAAACATGCCAAAAGTGCTTCCTGAACAGGTCGCTGAATCATTTTCTGATTTATATGTGTATTACAATGACAGAATTTGTCCGCTCTCCACTCTCGATATGGATTATTGTCTGAAGGCTTATGGAAAATCTTCCTGGAATGGCTATTCTGCCGACCAGGTGGTCTCGGGCTGGCTGTTCTATTATGACTGGTGGCACGTAGTTCCGTTCAAAGTAAAGGAGAAAGACAGAGGAAGTACCGTGGAAACGGAGAAAGAGTTCCTTCTTAAATCTGTCGCATCCGGGGATGCTTTCAAGATTTTCCCGATTGCCGATGCCGACGGGACGATTTGCTGGTACAGTTGCAATGATGCTCTTCCCCCAAATGTAATGGACAATTACGAGCAATGGGTCTTTGTCAGAAAATCTTTGGATCTGATTGAGGAATCTGTAAGGAAGGAGGATTGGAATGAGGTCGTGCGGCTGGTCGGGAAAATAAAAGTATATCAGGGAAAAACAGCTTCAGGATATATTCCTTCGGCCGCAACGGTCAAAGCGGAAAGAGTTTATAACCATATTTGCAGGCCCAGGGTGCCTTTTATGATTGCAATTACACTGGGCATTATATTATTCATATTCAGCGGTTTCCTGTTAGCAAAGGGAAAGAATCTGCCGGGAGGTTTGCAATGTCAGACACTTGGTCTGCTCATTATCTTGTTGTTCTATCTGACTTCCGTGCTCGGCCTGAGATGGTATGTGAGCGGTCAGGCTCCCTTTGCAGGCAGTTATTGTGTGATGATGCTGATGGCCTGGCTCTCCTGCCTCTGCTCCATTGTCCTTTACAGAAGATTTCCGCTGATACTTCCTGTGGGACTTCTGATTGCTGGATTCACGATGCTGGTCGCCTCCATTGCTGGTTCAAATCCGCAGATTACGCATATAATGCCAGTGCTTCAAAGCCCGCTGCTGAGCATTCACGTATTAAGCATGATGATATCATACACCTTGTTCTCCCTTGTGGCTCTTTGTGGTTTTCTTGGTGTCCTTATGCCTGACAAGGATGCTGCTTTCCGTTTGAGGGACATTTCACTGGTTGTATTGTATCCTGGAATCTTCCTTCTTGCCTTCGGTATCTTTCTGGGGGCGGTATGGGCTAATATTTCATGGGGAAGCTATTGGTCCTGGGATCCGAAGGAAACCTGGGCGATCATAACTTTGCTGGTATATTCCTTTGCTCTCCACAGCGGAAGCCTGAAATGCTTCCGGAATCCCAGATTCTTCCATATCTACTCCATCCTTGCTTTCCTGTCAGTTCTCATCACTTATTTCGGAGTGAATCTCCTTCTCGGAGGAATGCACGCATATTCATAACTCAAGTTTTGCAAGTTATAACTTATTATATGCCTTCCAGAAATGTAATATCTGCTCCTTACTGGATATCGCCGAGATTTACCAGTTTGTTGGAAATGGCGTATATGGTTAGGCCGGCTGCAGTGTGGATCTGAAGCTTGGCGGAGATGTTGCGGCGATGGGTGGTCACAGTGTGAACTGAAAGGAAGAGTGCATCGGCTATCTCCTTATTGCTCATGCCTTTGGCAACGCAGCAGACAATGTCTTTCTCCCTTTCGCTCAGGGCCTCCGTCTTGTCTTTCCTTTCTTGAGGATTACTTTCGGCAAGGCCGGGAGCCGCTCCCTTCTCCTGAAGCTGCTTTTCAATCCTCTTTACTGCCGGCACGAACAGATTGTCCTCAATGAGGCAATGTGATGTCAAATCCTGCTCACACGCAATTATTTCCAGCAGGGCGGCATTCAGAAGATAGTTGTTCTTTTCGGGGTAGCAGCGGATGATTACATCCTTCAGTTCCTTAAGCTTGTCTGAAATGGACGAATGTCTCCTTGCAAATTCGGAAATGGTGTAGCCGGATTTCAGCTGGCCGTCCAACAGCTGCTGGACGTATGTGAAAACCTGTTCATCTTCATAGTCCATGTGCTTGCGCACGGCCATTACATAGTCATCATAGAAACGGATTATGAGCATTGCAATGTCGCTGGCCCCGGAGCAGTCGATGGATTCAATCAGCTTGCGGCGGATGTTCGGAAGATTGAAGTCCAGAAAATACTCATGCGACTGCTTGAGGTAGCGGATGAGCGTGGGCAAAGACACATTCTCACAACGACAATCCCTGCCTGTGATATAATTCACAACGGCCAGGAACGTCATCACATCCACATCATGCAGGATGCAGACCTCGCGCACCGTTCTTTCTCCGAAACCCAGCGATATGCCGAATCGCCCCATTACAAGAATCAATTCACTGTCATTTCTGACCAGGTCCAGCATCCTGTCGTCTGGCTGATAACTCCTTTTGTCTTTCATCCGTTAAATATTCAGGAACTTTTTCAGAATCTATAAACGGCTGCAAAAATACACACTAAAAAATAAACTGCCAATACCGAATATTTACTAACGGAAGACCATGGCAAGGAACAAAAATACCAAGATTGGAGTATTGAATATTGATAAATATTTACACTATTTCCCGGTAAGCTGCCTGATGCTGATAAGCCTGATGCCCTTTTCATCGATTACTTTCCTGACTTTCTCGCTCTTGAGCATATCAAGCACGCCCTGGCGGTCCACAGCCACGTCTTCATAACCTATATGCATCACGCTTTCCATCTCGCAGTCATTGTAGGCCGGATGGTCAATGAAAAGATACCTCTCCCCTGCCTTGGTCTGTTCCAAAGCCTTGGCCATGCTCTCAATCTTTTCCTGCGAAGTGGCCTTCGCTCCGGCATAATTTATAGGGGAATAATTATATTTTGTGGAAGCATCCATCCTGTCAATCAAGGCAAGGTCATATTCCTTGGCCAGCCTGCTTGTCAACTCTGTCACCTGCTCGTTGAAACATGAAGAGAACATGTGGCCGCTGATATGACTCAGCTGAGGTATGTGCTTGAGAGCCAGTTCAATCTGGGCACGGAACTCTTTCTCGATCTGAGCAATGTCGAATTTTTCCATATTCTCGAAAACAGACTGTCCGGGATAGGCCGGATTAGGCCCGAGCATCGGGAAGAAATATCCGTTTTCATCGACAAGGGTAGGACAGTCGGTCAGAGGTCTCCACTTGATATTCTCCCATTCACTTGTGATGGCAAGGTGAACTCCGGCATCAAGTCCAGGGTTTTCCTTGAGCATTTTAACCGCCTCCGGGAACCACGGCCCGACAACAAGGACCTCCACCGAGGTTGCAATCCCGTTCTGATATGCATCAATACAAGCTTTGTTGACAGAATGAAAAGCTCCCATGTCATCAATTCGCATCACAACTTCCTGAGCAGAAGCCATCTGCATCGAAATAGCGCATGCCGCTGCAAGGCACGCAACTGTTTTGTTTTTAAGTATTTTCATAATTTTAGCAATTAGTGTCATTAATTATATTTAAGCATATAGCCACCTTATCGTCAGTAAACTCACAGCAGAAATGTA
>JBJFDE010000416.1:0-3982 GCA_051889855.1 Candidatus Cryptobacteroides sp.
AAACCATGAATGCGAAGGTAAAAGCATATCCAATGCAAATGCAATCCCAGGCCTTAAGCAAGAGATTCTTTTCCGGCCGGAAGATAAACCTGTGCCAGAAGATTGCCTTAAACCGGAAATCGCTGTAAATCAGCATCTTTTCCTTCTCTTTCGTCAAATTACCGCCAGCATCAAGGTGCTTTATTCCGCTATTGTAAGATGTCAGTACTTTCAATCCTGACAAGTACATCTTGTAGAACATTACTTGGTCATCACCCAATGAATATCGACATGTATCAAGCCACGATTCATCCCCAAAGGAAACCTTCAGAAAATCCTCTTTTCTACAAAAGAAACAAGCACCCGCATTAGTCTGTGAAGTATATACCTTCTTGTCAATGTTCTTTCTATATGAATACCCCCCAGTGCGAAGAACCTTGTATCCCCACGAGTCCGGACGCCTTCGTGGCATCATTCTGCCGGATAAAAACATCATCAACTCCTGAAGCATTCCCCTCTCGTGGTTCGGATATATGTCCGGACTGATTACATCACCATCATTGTCCAAAAGTTCATCATATATTGTTTGGACAAAACCGGATGGCAGATATAGATCATCATCCAAAAAAAGCATATACTCAGTATCAACTTCGTCATACCTCAACGCCCTCTGAGCCACCATTCCCTTCTTTACATGAACGTACCGTTCCAGGCCGACAGTCTCTGCCGGAATAGGATAGCCTTCGGCGATATACACGATTATCTCTTTCGGAGGAATCGTCTGGGACATAAGCGAATCCAGAAGTGTCTGATATTTCTCCCCCGCCTTGCCCAAAGTTCTGATTACTGCCGTATATTCCATACTATCTTCCTATCATTGAGCGCATTCTGTCAAACAGTACCACTGCCGGCCTGAGGTTGTGGGTCATCATCCAGGCAAGCATCTTGATTTTCCTGTTCACGAATGGGCAGGAGAAGATAAATTCCTTTCCATCAGTGAAAAGTTCCAGGAATCGCTGATGTCCAGCAGGGTCTAGGAGCAATTCCTGAGCAGACTTAAGCACTCGCCAGCTCATCACCTTCCTGTAGTCCTCATAAACGCCCTGCTCCTTGAAAAATCGTATTGTATCCTGATAGGCCCATTGCTCGTCCGCCTCAGTCTTCCGACTCATATTCGACATAATTGAGGTTGGTCTGTAGCGATAGTGATAAAATGGTCTGTGGACGTTCACTATCTTATTTGCAAAATGACAGAGCCTGACTATCAGGTGAAAGTCCTCGCAATAACTTATCTTCTCCGGAGATTTAAGCTTATTATCAATATAAATTGACCGTTTTGCAATACTTCCCCAAATTGTCGTCATCATATATGCTATATAATTCGACATCGATTCTCTCTTGTCTACGCTCCACGTGGGAAGCTTATGATAACCGGAATAAGGCCCATACTTCGTAAAATCGCCGAAAACCAAATCCGCACCCGTAACACGTGCCGCCTCTATCAACAACTCTAGCATATCAGGTTCCACCCAATCATCTCCATCAACGTGCATTATCCATTCACCTTTTGCCACTTTCAGCCCTGCATTCCTCGCTGACGTCAATCCTCCATTTTTCTTGTGAATGACCCTTATCCTATCATCAATATTTGCATATTCATCACATATACAACCGCAATTATCCGGACTCCCGTCATCAACGAGTATCAGTTCAAAATCAGAATATGTCTGTGCGAGAATGCTGTCAATGCATTCCCTGATGTATTCTTCTATGTTGTAAATTGGGACTATAATAGAGACTGTACTCATAATGATTTCAACAAGAGTACGACGCGGGTTTTAAGACGAAGGAGGTTAAGCGACCACGTTGGTTTCAGAATAATAAATAGCCAATATTTGCAAATCCCCCTCACATTTTTAAGCCTTCGTAACGTGCGACTATGCACCTCACTAATCCCACACTCTCTAAATATCTCTTTCCTTTTTCCATAATAAGAATCATCAGAAATCGAATTTAGAGTCCAATAGTACATCATTACAGAATTGAATTGGTACAATGGTTTAAGTTTTACATCTGAGAGTGATTTAGCCAAGTCAGCAAATACATCACAGAGGGCAAATGAATAGTTAAACCTTGATATCCAGATTTCATTTGTTAATGAATTAGGTCTCATTCTATACGCATATAAAATATCTGGGGAATAACCACACCGTAATTCTCTTGAAGCGAACAACTTCGCAAAAAAATTAATGTCTTCTAGAAACCTGAATTTTTCGTCAAATCGCATCCCTTCCAAAACAGATTTGTTAATAAGGAAGAGTACAGCAAACCATTCCCCACCCACAGCCTCTTTTATCATTTCAAACGATGAGAACACCCTATTCCCGAGATGCCTTTTTTCATCTACCGGTCCCTGTCTCAAAATATCGCCTTTATCATTTACGGCAGCATAGTCAAATCTGAGAACATCAAGAGCCTTATCATCAGCATAACTCACCAGCCTAGAGAATGTATCGTTCACTAGCAAATAATCGTCAGAATCGATAAAGATCACATAGCGCCCACATGCGCAAGCGAGACCATAATTCCTAGCAGACGACAATCCGCCATTGGTTTTATGGAAACACTTAATTCTGACATCCCTATATGCGTATTCTTCACATATCTTCAAAGAAGCATCCGTGCTACCATCATCGATTAACAATAACTCAAAATCTTCGAAAGTCTGAGACAGAATACTGTCCACGCACTGAGCTAGATATGGTTCTACGTTATATACCGGCACAATTACCGAAACAGCTGGCATTGATATTAGAATTTACTTAAGATACGTCCTATATAAAATACTCCCGGGAAAGCCGCAACTAAAATCTTAACTATTTTGAGGTATTCGCCCGATGAAACAGCATTTCTCAACAGCAAGTTCGTAATAAACCAGTCATTGTACCATAAATTCCCATTGTTCCTTATATCTCCCTGACAAAAAACATAAAAGAGTTCAACAACATTCTTCTCAAACTCGAAACTACGGATATTCAACTGGTTGTACGATTTGAATATATTCTGCAGGCTGCTAACAGCTTCTCGAACTGTCATTCTATACTTCGAATTGCAATCAGCTGAAGAATAAAAGTAACCGGCTGATTGCCCGAATTGATTAAAGTCGACTATAGCAACCCTCGAAACTTGGGACATATAGTCACAAACAAGGCTCACGTCCTCCCCAATTCTCAACTTCTCATTAAAACGTATATCAATTAAGAATTTGTGCTTAAACAGTTTAGCCCAGGGCGTTTTAATTATTGGATTATCAAGATATCGAGCAATTACATCTTCTACAGTTCGACAAGAAAGCAATCCCGGTAATGAAATTTCTTCAATATTATCTGGCAAACAGTTGAAATATCCAGCCATCACCACGATATCCGCGTCCGAATGATATAAAAACGGCTCAAGGTATTTCTCCCCCACCCAATCATCACTGTCAACAAATGCAATCCACTCACCATCGGCATTGTCCAGGCCAACATTCCGGGCTGAACTAACTCCACCATTCTCCTTATGGAAAACTCTGATACGGCTGTCCCTGGTTGCATATTCATCGCAGATTTCGCCGGACTTGTCCTTGCTGCCGTCATCAATGAGGAGGCACTCGAAATCGGTGAAGGTCTGGGCCAGGACGCTATCCACACAGCGTCTGATAGTGGGTTCAGAATTGTAAACAGGTACTATAACGGAAATCTTAGGATTGTTCACAACTAAAAATAACTTAAACAAGGAGCCACATTACTAACAAGCTCGCCTCTCATAATTTGTTCGAGGATTGTGTCTGTTTGGTCATAACGTCCTGTATTTTACCCTGCAATTCGCTATTTTTCAGTTCAATATCTGAAAGAAGTTCATTTACAGAATGCTCAAAAAATGACTTATTAAAACTAGGTGAGGCATCATGATACCCATTAATTGTATTTTGAACTTCCTTACTTAATTTCCTGAGAAGATT
>JBJFDE010000417.1:0-3972 GCA_051889855.1 Candidatus Cryptobacteroides sp.
TTTCCTCTATATCCGTTTTTCGATGGATGATGCAATCTTCTTCAACGCCAAGCTACGTCAGAACCAGATTGCCAATGCTCTCCCTCTCATTGAAAGGAAATATTTGAACATACAGTCAGAAAAGAAACATTCGAGGAACATAGCCTTTATTGTCCTCTCTATTTTTGCCATCCTTCTGGCGGCAATTACAGTTGCATCAGTCCACTATTACAGAACTGCAAAGAAATCCACCAAGGAAATAGAAAAAAAGAACAAGCAGATTCTGGATTATTGCAAGTCCATAGAAGATGCTGAACGGAGCTTGCTAGAAGCCAATCATGCACTGTCCGAAGCCAATGCAGCCAAGGAAGAGTATCTCGGTCTCTTCCTGTCCATGTGCTCGGGTTATATAGACAAACTGAAAAAATATATCTCCCGCGATGAGAAAGAAGCTGAGCTGAGAAACTTCTACAAGACATTTGACACGGCATTCCTTGAACTATATCCGAACTTTGTCTCTGAGTTCAATGCACTCCTTCGGGAAGAAGAAAGGATTACTTTGAAAGACGGGGAGCTCCTCAGTACTGAAATGAGGATTTTTGCCCTGATAAAACTGGGCATTACCCAATCCTCCCATATAGCCTCTTTGCTGCGCTATTCTGTCAACACAATATACAACTACAGAGCAAAAATCAAGAATGCTGCCCTTGATGACCGGGAGCAATTTGAGGATAAAATAAAAAAAATAGGCTCAAAATGTTAAAATACTGACATTTTAAATCCACTATTCAGGCTATGTTTTAGTTGGATAAATCTTTGCAAATCAGCATATTAATATTCTGGATTTGCTGGATTTATCCACTTTTTTTGTCTTTTGGGCAATATGGTTATTTCCCGTTCCCCACTTTGTTACAGCATGTACAAGAATGTAACTGACTGATATCCAATATAAAAATCCTCAAAATAGTCCACTAATTGAAGAAGAAAGGTAAGAACTGTGTATCAGCGGATGAAAAAATTATTTAGATTTGCGTAACATGTTTTCGGTAAACCCGATTAACCACAAATATAACACCAAAAACTTATGAAACACTTGATTCATCGAATCGCCATGATTTTGGCGGTCGTGTGTCTGGGAGGGGCTACAGCATTCGCCCAGCAAGTTAAAGGTACTGTAAAGGATGGTGCCGGATATCCGGTCATCGGTGCTTCTGTCCTTGTAGATGGCACCACAAACGGTACTGTATGTGACCTGGATGGTAATTTCGAACTTACAGTTCCAAATCCAGATGCTACTCTCAACATTTCTTCAATCGGTTACAAGACTGTCGTCATTGCTCTTGAAGGCAGAACCTGGATTGAAGTTGTTCTCGAAGAAGATGCAGAATTGCTTGACGATGTCGTGGTAGTAGGTTATGGCGTTCAGAAGAAGAGCGTCGTTACAGCTGCGATTTCGTCAATTTCATCTGAGAACCTCAAGAAACAGTCCAATACACGTGTGGATAACGTCCTCCAGGGTATGACCTCCGGTGTAACTGTAACACAGAGCTCAGGTGCTCCGGATGCAGGAGCACAGGTCCGTATCCGTGGTGTCGGCTCCATCCATGACTCCGCACCTCTTTATATTGTGGACGGTCTCGCAATTTCCGGCGGTATCGACTATCTCAACCCTGGTGACATCGAGCGTATCGAAGTCCTCAAGGATGCTGCTTCCGGAGCCGTTTATGGTGCACGTGCAGCGAACGGTGTCGTTCTGGTCACCACAAAAAAAGGTAAGGCAGGCAAGACAACAGTTTCGTATGATTTCTCATACGGCTGGCAGAATGTATGGCGCAAACCTCAGGTGCTCAATGCGACTGAATATGCAATCATGATGAACGAGGCTGCCATCAACGACGGCAAAGCTCCGGTTTATGATGATCCATATCAGTATGGTGAGGGAACAGACTGGGTAGGTGCTGTCCTTAACAGAAATGCTCCTGTCATGAAACATGACATCAGTGTAAATGGAGGAAATGACAAGGTTCAGTATGCTATTTCTGCAGGTTACTATACCAAGGAAGGTATTGTCGGCGGTAACTTCGGCCGTTCAAACTATGACCGTTTCACAGTTCACCAGAACCTCAATGCAACAGCAATGGACCGCACAGCTGACAGAGATTATCTCAACAAGCTCGTCCTTTCAACCACAATTTCCTATGCTCATATCAATTCAACCGGTATCGACAGCAACTCTGAGTACGGTTCACCTCTCGGTTCAGCAATGGCAATGTCTCCTATCGAGCCTATCTATGCTGATGATGCTACTGTTGAAGGATACAGGACAAGATATACTGAGCAGCAGTTCAAATACCTTGTAAAAGAGGCAGGTACAGGCAGATATTATACAGTTGCCGATGATGCCCTTTACAATGAAATGAAGAACCCTCTGGCTGACCTCAGCCTTCCTGGAACAAAATATGACACAGACAAGTTCATTGCAGGCGGTTCGGCAGAGCTCACAATCTGGGACAACCTCAAATTCAAGACTTCGGTAGGCATCGACCTTGCATTCTGGGGCAACCATGGATACAACGTCCAGTACTTCCTCAACGCAAAACGTTACAACCTCGATACAGTGACCACTCTCGATGACGGCACAACCAAGACAACCTATGCTTCTTCAGCATCAATGGAGAAGAACAGGGCATTGAGATGGCAGGTCGAGAATGTCCTCACCTACAACAAGACATTCGGCAAGCACACTGTAGGAGCTCTCCTCGGTCAGTCTGCAATCAGGTCTCAGAGTTCCAACGTTGGTGCATCCCGCCAGAACATCCAGTACGAGTATGACCCTTGGAAGATTTCTGTAAACACAGCTCTCGGTACTCAGAACGACGGACAGCGCAATGGCTGGGGTTCCTGGAACTCAATCGTTTATTCTCTTGCTTCATATTTCGCACGAGTTTCTTACAACTACGACGAGCGTTACATGGCAGAGGCCACAATCCGTATGGATGGTTCATCCCGTTTCGGTGACAACAGCAAATGGGGTTACTTCCCATCAATTTCTCTCGGATGGAACTTCAAGAATGAGTCTTTCCTCAAAGATGTTAACTGGTTGTCAACCGGCAAGCTCCGTGCTTCTTACGGTGTCAACGGTAACGACAGTATCGGTGACTTCGTATATGCTGTTTACATGAATGGCGGCAACAACTACCACTTCGGTGTTCAGGGCAGCACTGAGAACCTCCAGCAGGGTTCAAAACCTTCAGGTCTTGCAAACCCTAACGTAAGATGGGAGGAATCACGTCAGTTTGACCTTGGTCTCGACCTCGGTTTCTGGGGCAACAAGCTTACAGCTACTTTCGACTACTATGACAAGACCACCGAAGGCATGCTCCTCAGCCTCCCTGTTCCTTCATACACAGGTGAGTCCGCTCCTACAGGAAACCTTGGAAACATGGCCAACCGCGGTGTTGAGATTGAGCTTTCATACCGTGATACTTACGGCGATTTCAGCTATTTCATCAATGCAAACGCTACTTTCAACAAGAACAAGCTCACTTATCTTGGCGATGACGCAACCTACCTTTCTGCCAGCAGCGGAAAATATGGTGTGATGGCAAGAGGTGACGTGGGACTTCCTTTCCCATATTTCTATGGATACAAGGTTGAAGGCGTGTTCCAGAACCAGAATGACATTGACAACTACACATGGACAAATCCTGAAACCGGCCAGACTCAGAAGATTCAGCCGAATGCAGTTCCGGGAGACCTTATGATGAGGGATGTCAACAATGACGGCCAGATTAATGACGACGACCGTACATATATCGGAAAAGGTATGCCGGACTGGAACGTGGGTATCACCCTCGGATTCGAATGGAAAGGCATCGACTTCAGCATGCTCATGCAGGGTCAGTTCGGTAACGTACATGCACTGAATGTTTACCGTCGTACCGACCTTCCTAAGGTCAACCTGAACAAGAATGTCCTCAATCGCTGGACAGG
>JBJFDE010000418.1:0-3958 GCA_051889855.1 Candidatus Cryptobacteroides sp.
AAGGAAGAAAGCTCCTGTGAAGGAAGAGATAAAAAAAGTATCATAAACATGAAATTAGAAAATACAACGACAGACAGGATAAACAGCATCAGGGTTGCCCAGCAGGAATATTTCCGCAGCGGAGCAACCCTTGACATTAAGTTTCGCAAGACAATGCTTTGCAAGTTCCGCCATGCAATGCATAAATGGGAGAAACAGATTTGTGAAGCATTGTGGACCGACCTGCATAAATCATACGAGGAAGCTTTCATAACTGAAATCAGTATCGTGGAAGGAGAAATCCAGAACCATATCGACCATATCGAGAAATGGACACGCAGAAAGAGGAAATTCACACCTCTGAAGCTCTTCCCTTCCAGTTCTTTTGTTGTAACCGAACCTCTTGGCAACACCCTGGTCATAGCTCCCTGGAACTATCCTGTACAGCTTCTGCTCAATCCGCTTGTAGGAGCCATTGCAGCAGGATGCACCGCCGTCCTCAAGCCTTCTCCTTACGTTCCGAATGTGTCAAAAGTGATTGAACAGATGATTCAGGAAACATTTGACGAAAGGTATGTCGCTGTGGTCCAGGGCAACAGGGAAGTAAACCAGGCCTTGCTGGACCTTAGATGGGACCTTATCTTCTTCACAGGAAGTCCGTCCCTTGGAAAGAAGGTCATGGCCGCTGCAGCCAGGAATCTCACCCCTGTCATTCTTGAGCTCGGAGGCAAAAGTCCGTGCATCATTGACAAGAGCGCGGACATCAGGCTTGCCGCCAGAAGGATTGCATGGGGCAAGACCCTCAACAGCGGCCAGACATGCATAGCTCCGGATTATATTCTGATTCATAAGGATGTGAAAGATGAATTCGTAAAAGCATTCGGCAAAGAAATACACAATCTGCACGGCAACGACGTGCAACAGTCGCGTCACTATGTCAGGATGGTCAATGATGCTGCCTTCAGGAGAGTATCATCATATATTGAAGGTGCCAACATATTGTTCGGAGGGCATACAGATCCTTCAGAGAGATACATTGAGCCTACTTTAATCGATGCTCCGGCGGCAGACTCCCCTGTCATGACTGAGGAAATATTCGGACCTGTATTCCCGGTCGTAACATTGGATGATTGCGGCAAGTGCTTTCTGGACAAGGTAACAGACTATGTCACCTCAAGGGAAAAACCGCTTGCATTCTATTATTTCGGAAAAGAAAAGGACGGTTGGAAGGCAATAAGCAGGACCTCATCAGGAGGTGGATGCATCAATGATGTCATCATGCACATTGCAAACGAAAACGTTCCGTTCGGTGGTGTAGGCAATTCCGGGACAGGACATTATCACGGTAAAGACAGCCTCCTGGCTTTCAGCCACCAGCGTTCGGTCATTTCAACCGGTACCTGGATTGACCTTCCTTTCAGATATATGCCATACAAGTTGTTCAAATTAGTAAAGGCTATCCTGTAACCATGGATTTGAAGGGCAAACACATTATCCTGGGAAGCAATTCACCCAGAAGGAAGGAGCTGCTCAAGGGTCTGAACATTGATTTTGAAGTTGATACAGGCAATTGTTTCGAGGAAAAGTTCAGCCCTGACACTCCTGTTGACACAATCCCTGAACTCATGTCACGTGGCAAATCCCACGGATTTCACAGGGATTTGGCTGACAACGAGATTCTTATAACTTCCGATACCCTTGTTCTTTGCGAAGGAAACGTCATGGGAAAGCCGCACTCCCGCGAAGAGGCTGTGAGAATGCTCACCTTGCTTTCGGCAAGGGAGCATAAAGTCATTACAGCAGTAACCATCAGGGATAAAGAACGGGAAATCACTGAAAGCGACACAGCCTTTGTACATTTCAAGGAGTTGAGTCAGGAGGAAATCAATTGGTATATAGACAATTGCAAGCCTTTTGACAAAGCTGGGGCTTATGGAATCCAGGAATGGATTGGATACGTAGGCATAGACTGGATCAAAGGCTCATTCTTTACTATCATGGGCCTTCCTGTCCATCTGGTTTATAAAATGCTGAACGACTTTATCGCCTGAAGGCCTCTATTCCACATAAAGGAGGAGGCCTTTAAGATATTCCCCTTCCGGATGATAGATATTTACCGAGTGGTCTGCCGGCTGGTTGAGACGGTCAAGGATACGGACACTTCGTCCGGTCTGGGCGGCAGCCGAGAATACGGCAAGCGCAAATGCTTCCTTATCAACCACCTGCGAGCAGCTATATGTAAAGACCAATCCTCCCGGTGCAACCTTTGAAATGGCAGCTGCATTCAGCCTCTGATAAGCACGGAGGGCATTCTTCAACACCCCGCGATGCTTTGCGAATGCAGGAGGGTCAACTATCATCATATCATATTTCCCTTCAGGACAGCCTTTCAGGTAGTCTATCGCATCACAGCAAAGGCTGGTATGTCTTGACGGATCAAAACCATTCAGGGCAACGTTCCGGTCCACCATTGCCATCGCCCTTGAAGAACTGTCAACAGAATCGACATGCAGGGCTCCCTGACTTAAAGCATAGATTGAGAATCCACCTGTATAGCAGAAGAGATTCAATACGTTACGACCACTGGCCATACTTCCGACAAGATTCCTGTTATCCCTCTGGTCAAGGAAAAATCCAGTTTTCTGTCCCTCTGTCCAGTTCACATAGAACTTATGTCCGTTCTCAAGGACTACGGCTTCATTGGCAGTGAATCCTTCCTTACGATACATATAACCGTCAATAAGTTCAAGGCCCGCCTTGAATGGAGCTGTACCGGAGCTCTTGTCATAAACTGCCTTCAGACTATCTCCATACACAATCTTCAAAGCCTCACAAATCTGCTTCTTTGCCCTGAACATTCCCACAGAATGGGCCTGAAGGACACATACGCCATCATAATAATCAATGATAAGTCCGGGCAGATTGTCTCCCTCACCGTGAACCAGACGGTAGCAATTCGTCACTCTGTCTCCATCCGGGCTCTGTCCGGCAAGGCCGGCCGCTACCCTCACCTTCAGTGCCCTCGAAAGCGAAACCTCCCAGAAATCAGGACGCAAGGCGCTGTCATCGAAACTTAAGATACGCACTGCAATCGATCCTATCTGCCAATGTCCATACGCAAGGAAAGAACCATCTGAAGCATGTACCGCAACGATATCACCTTCAGCAGGATTCCCTGCAACCTGAGCAATAGCTCCTGAAAACACCCATGGATGAAAACGGAACAATGACTCTTCCCTGCCTTTCTTCAAAATTGCTTTGATCATAACCTATCTTTTACTCAAGTTTCGCAAATGCGCAAAACGTCTTGTTTATAAAACTTCAAGCGGATGTTTCTCTGAACGCATGAGTTTGAGGTACATCTGCCGGCAAACCCAGGCATCAGTAGCTGCATATTTGCACTGGCTTTCAGACAATGTTTCTGCCTCCCAGTTGGACAACTGCTGCGTTTTTGAAATGCGGAATCCCAGAATTATTGCAGACATTTTCTTGACGCTTTTGTCTCTGATTCCCCATTCATGAACGATTTTCTGCAAATCCACAAAACCGGAAGGATCGAAATGGCGATATTTCTGTAATCCCCTGATATCGTCATGGATAGCAGCACCCACCTTAAGTATTTTTTCAGATGCAAGTATGCCGCACAAACGCTTGTGCATACCTAAAGAATTAATCCTGAAAAGAAATGCCTTTTCAGGTCCGGAAAGCTGCAGAAGAGCAACGCCGTATCTTGGCTGGTTCGGAGAAAAGCATGGACGAGTTTCCGTATCGAATCCTATGACCTTCTGAGAACGAAGATAAGCGACGGCTCTGTTGAATTCAGAGCCGACGCTATCAATGACTTCTATTCTGCCTGGAAAAGAGGCAAACTCGAGCTGTTCTATTTCTTCTGGTGTTATGCTTTCCAAATACATAAGTTTCAATATCAGATGAACAGAAGCTCCCTGTACTTAGGCATAGGCCACATTTCGTCATCCAC
>JBJFDE010000419.1:0-3918 GCA_051889855.1 Candidatus Cryptobacteroides sp.
GAGCTCCTACAAGGTGGCCCTTGAAGATGTAGAACGTGAGATTAAGAAACTCGAGGCAAAAAAGACTACGCTTAATATCAATCCCCAGATAGAGCAAGACCTTGCAGAACTTTCAAGTGTAAAGGAACGTCTGAATCAAGTGACATCATTGATTACATCTCTGCGCATCCGCAAAGATGTCATAGAGGAGTCTGTGCGAGAATTCAATGCACAGCAATTTACTGAAGATATTTCTGAGTTAAGGCTCATATATCTGCAAGCGTCATCCTTAATCCCTAATATACAGCGGACATTTGAAGATATGGTCGAATATCATAATAAGATGTTGGCGAACAGGGTGAAATTCATTGAGGAAGAGTTGCCGGCTTTAGACACAAAGATAGCTTCCTTAACATCAGAATTGGCATCTTTAAGGAAGTCTGAAAACGAGTTGTCAGCAAAAGTGATAGCATCTGACACTTTTGAAGATCTTGAAAAGATAATCAATGACCTTAATGAGCAGTATAAGAGGAAGGGCGAATATAGCGCAATTATATCCCAGATTGATGAGGTTGAAAAAGCGATGTCTAAATTCAATGAGGAATTGTCGGCTATTGATAACGGACTTTTCTCAGACGATTTCAGGAAGAAGGTGGATTCACAACTCTCAAAATTCAATGAGATATTCGCTGATCTTTCAGAAGAACTCTATGACGAACGATATTCTATCAAGGAGGATGTCGTCCGAAATCAGAAAGGTCAGAACGTATACAAGTTCTCAGTCATAGGAACAAACCTGAGTTCAGGCAAAAAGCAGGGTGAGATTTCTTGCTTCGATATAGCCTATACGATGTTTGCTGACAAAGAGAATATCCCTTGCATGCATTTTATCTTGAATGACAAGAAAGAGCTGATGCATGATAATCAGTTAGTAAAGCTTGCAGATATTTCCAATCGTGAGAATATCCAGTTTGTGGCATCTATCTTGGAGGACAAGCTGCCAGAAACCCTCAAGAACGAAGATTACTATGTGGTAAGGCTGTCTCAGGGAGATAAGTTATTTAGGATAGAGAATTTCACCTAAAAATTGATTGAGAAAGAGGGGCTGACTACTTTCTACTCAAATATCAAATACCGGAAATACGGCTCGAAAATCAAGCTCTCCGTATCCTCCCGGTTGGCCAGCGGCTCATTGATGAAATAACTCTCCCGCCACAGATCCAATGTCACCTTATGCAACGGCTTCTGCGGCTCACCAAATTCATACACACCAACCTTAACTCTCTTTATGAGTTTAGCCTCAAGCATCTGAGCGACAGCATTAATCTGCACATTGTACACGCTCTTGTTTGCTCCGTACTTCGCCCCGAGCATCCTTAGAATCAAATCCGTATTGATTTCATCCTGAAGTCTAAACTGCTTAGCCAACAGGCAGAAAAGATCATAGCAGAACGGATACCTTGCCACAATCACAGCCGACAAGATAAGATTCTTGTCAGCAGGTGACCTCAGAGCCGCCAGAACCTCATCCTTGCGTTCCTTGCTCAGTTCCACAAGCGGATTATCCGCAAGCGTAGTCTTAACCTGGCGAAAACCCTTCTTCTGCCTATTCTCTCCGGCATACTCCGTATTGATTAGTTCGCTCAGTCTCTCCAAATCCTGTTCACCGCTGATTTCAGCCTTAAAAGCCTCCAGCAGAATATCCATCGGAATCCTCTGATGCAACCCTAGTGATTTATTTGTCTCTGCCATACTATTCGATTGTAATGAACGGAATCAACACCTCAAGCCAATGCGTTCCGCCGTGGGTAACGCACTTCACTTTGCTCATAAAGGCCTCTTTCCCGCTCGCGTAATAAGTTCTGGATGACGAGTCCACCTGCTCAATATGCCCGGCATATTCTGCCTCAAAAATGGCTTTATTAGCCTCTTCTGGAAGAGTAATGTGACGATAGCTCATATTTGCACCAAGTGCGTCACGATAATCCAGTTTCTTGTAAGCCGATGCATCAATGTTACCGTGGTCCGCCGTAATATATACCTTATACCCTCTGTCAACCAGATGCTTGACATTCCCTACTATCTCATCCTCCTCAACCCAAATCCTCGTATTGGACAACAGGTACTTGTAGTCCGACGAAGCGTGCATCATATCATCAAGATCAGTTACCACATAGCCAAGCCTCTTGACAGAAGTCTCCTCATCAATGCTCCCCGAGTGCTGATAGTATTGCTCAAATGACGCCACTCCCTTCTTTGTCCAGAACTCCTTCCAAAGCTTTGCCTCGTTTTGCGGTCCCTGCACATAATCAACCGAAGGAATATCACCGCGGAATATTGCCTGCCTCGACAACTCCGTAACCGATGGCAGCCACGCATAGATGCAATCATACTTCGCACTAACATTCAGCTTCTCCTCCAGGCTTCTTGTCAAAAGCAGCGACTGCCACCAATTCATACCGTCAACGACCACCAGTGCAGTCTTCCCGCTCTGCTTACTGATGAACGGCAGCACCTGAGTTACTATCCTCGGATACTTGTTTCCACAAGTCGAAGCAACGATGTTCACGTATCCGCCTTTCAAGAACTCAAGAAACTTGACATTTACACTATCAACCTCCTTCTGAAACTCAGCCCACTTGCCAATCTCGAGCACAGAGAGCACAATCTCTCCAGCCTTCGACATCCATTCCGTTGGCTTGTTGAAGTCTATATCTGTGGATATTTCACGCCACTCCCGCAGCAAGTCCTCGTATGCAATCTGACCTCTATTCTTCTCCGACGCGACATCGTGCAACTCATATTTATTCTCAAGAGTATCGAGGTCAACGATTCCATTCTGCTCATACAGCCACGCCATCTGGGCAAATGATAACTGCTTCACCTTATCCCAGGAGTAATGCTTAAAGAAGGACCTGAACTGGAAGACCACCTTGTCGCACTCGGCAGCAATATCATCCATAATCGGGAACTCGTCCTTCATCACAAAGAGAATTCTACTCCCTGGATGACGGTCCATCTCCAGTTCCCTCACGAGACGTAATGCAAGGGAATCCCCACTATAAACCAACACACCGAGTCTCTCCAATGCAAGACAACAATCCTGCGTAGCAAGATAGCCGTCACGATTGACCGCAACGACCAGACGCTTGCCTTCCGGGAGGAAGAGCTTGTCGTAAATTGCTTTGGCGAATCGTTGTTGTTCCATTAGCTATACTCTTGAGGATGCGATATCGTAAAAACGCAGAAGTACTTCGTCAGTAGTTAGGAGTTCCTCCGGGAGCTTGTTGCCCACGGAAACGATTGTTGCAAAATCGTGGTTCTTGTAGCACTCCTTGAATCCGGCACGCAGAGCTTCGAGACGGGCATTCTTTACCTTCTTGGCCTCAACGTACACTTCGAACTCTTTCAGGAGACGCTTGTTCCTTACTGCGTCGAGCTGTGCCTGGTCATTGATGTCAGGAATATGCCAGTATCCGTTCTCATCCTTGAGGAAGTTCTCATCGAGAATCTGCATCAACTCTGGAAGGGTGTCTCCCTTCTTTGGTTTCACAAGATCCTGCATCCAATCCGGAAGGATTTCGCTGTATGTCTTCGGGCCGTCTTCGAGTTTGCGCTTGAGCCATTCAATACCTTCGGCTTCAGAGCCAACAAGAATGAAGATGGATGTGAATGACGTTGTGTCCTTTTTCTTCTCTTCATACTCAATCGCTTGCTCAGCCGTGAAATACATACCGTCTCGTTCAACGAACCTGTCCTTAAGACCTTTTTGGAACTCAGCGGCATCCAGAGGAACGGGATATCCAGCCTGGACATAGTATGCAATTAGACGGTCAAACATAATCTTCGGGGAGCGCTCAATTACAGCTGTTGTAGAGTTGTCCCTCTTGAGATGAACTGGAAGGTGCTCCAGCAGTTCTTCAACAAAATCCCAGACAT
>JBJFDE010000420.1:0-14156 GCA_051889855.1 Candidatus Cryptobacteroides sp.
GAGACCGTATGTGAAATCAGGGAATGCCTTTCCGATCATATCCTTGTCGTCAGCATTGATGATGCCGTTGTTGTCCTTGTCGATATATACAGGATCTCCGTTCTCATCAAGATGATCGACGACATAACCACGGAAATACCATACAGGATAACCAACTTCAAATGCTGAGAATGAACCGTTTGAGTGCATCCTTGAAGAACCCTCGATACGTCCTCCGGCTACACCCGGGTCAAGGTAAGTTACCTTGTTCTTGAGGGTTGCGATGTTTGCGTTGATTGAGTATCCGAAGTCACCTCTCTGGTCTTTCCATCCGAGGTCGAACTCGAAACCTGAGTTGGTTACGTTGCCGGCATTCATCGGAGCTGCCTTGTTACCTGCCTCGTAAGGGATGATGATACCTGAAACGATGAGGTCACGGGTGTTCTTTTTGTACCAGTCAGCAGTGAGGGTGAATCTCTCGTTGAACATTCTCAAATCGATACCGAGGTCGAGCTGCTCTGAAGTCTCCCATTTGAGGTTAGGGTTGCTCAACTGTGCAGGTCTTGCTGAAGTGATGTAGTTGAGGCCGTTGTTGGTGAATGAATAACCTGTTGCCTGAGTTGTAAGGGAGTTGGAATATTTATATCCTCCGAGGTTGCTGGTGGAACCATTCAGACCCCAGCTGACACGTAATTTGAGGAAATCTACATATCCTCTCTTGAGGAAGCTCATGAATTGTTCTTTTGAAAGAACCCAACCTGCTGAGAATGAAGGGAAATAGCCCCATTTGTTCTGGAAAGGAAGGATTGAAGAGTCGGCAGCGTCTGCACGGAAGACTGCTTCTGCGATGTATTTGTCTGCATAGCTGTAGTTAAGACGGCCGAAGTATGAGAGTTTCCTGTTGCATCTGCTGTATCCTTCGGCTGTCTTGGTTGCATCACCGGCAGGATAGCTTACATCTGCATAAAGAGGATCGTCTTTGGCAACTTTGTTGACACTTGCATTCACATATTCGAAGTCGTTGTTGCTGTATGACATACCGATCATGGCACCTAAGGTGTGTTTCTTGATGGTAGTACTGTAGTTCGCAAAGTTCTCCCACTGCCAGTACTCATTGGTTGAGTTGTTGCGGGTGGCAGCGTTCTGGTCTTTGTTGGTCACGGAAGATGAACCGTAGAAGAAATGATTGTAGTTGTAGTAGTTGGATGCATAGTAGTTGTAGCCAAGGCGTGTTGTGAACACGAATCCCTTGAATGGAGTGAAGTTGGCGTACAAGCTGCTTGTGAGGCTGCGTCCTGTCTTTGATGTGTCCGATTTCTTGATGTTCACCGCAGGATGAACCATCTCACCGCTACCGAGAGTACAGTAATAGTCGCCGTTTTCGTCCTTGAGAAGGGTGTAACCGTTGGCGAGCTGTGACTGCATGGTTGAAGGAAGAGCGTCAGCTGAATATACAGATGAGTAATATGCAGGCATTGTCATGATAGGGGCAATCATACTTACATAAGAGGAGTTGCCGCTACCGTCGGAAATGGATGCGCTTCTTGTCCTTGTATATGTAGCATTCACACCGACTTTCATCCATGGTTTTACCTGATAGTCAGCATTAACCAGTGCTGTGAACCTTTTGTAACGGTCCTTGTCACCGATTACGATACCGTTGTCGTCAAGGTAGCTGAGGGAAGTGAGAACGCTTGCCTTGTCGTTTGCACCCTGGAAAGTGACAGTGTGGTGCTGCATCGGAGATGGAGTGAAAGCAACATCGTACCAGTCTGTAGAAGATTTGCCGTCCCAGATATGGTCTGCAATCATCTGCTCTACCTGAGTGTCGGTGAAGTTCGGATCAAGCTCCCTCTGCTGCTGGATGGCTTCCTCTGCAGAAAGACGCTCCGGTCTTCTTGCAAGTGAGCTGATGCTGTACTGGAAGTCATAAGATATTGAGCTGCGTCCCTTGCTTGCCTGCTTGGTAGTGATGAGTACGACACCGTTACCTGCCTGTGCACCATAGATTGCAGCCGAAGCGGCATCCTTGAGCACCTCCATAGACTCGATGAAATTAGGGTCGAGGTTTGCGATATCACTCACGATAAGTCCGTCAACCACATACAAAGGATCGGATGTACCATTTGATGAGAAACCGCGGACACGGATTGTAGGTGATGCACCTGGCTGTGCAGATGTGGTGATGAGGGTCACACCGGCTGTCTTTCCCTGGAGGGCCTGGCCTGCTGATGTGATGGTTCTGTTTTCGATGTCCTTGGAATTGACCGAAGAAATAGCTCCGGTGAGGTCACTTTTCTTCTGGACACCATAACCGACAACCACGACTTCGTCGAGAAGTTCGTTGTCATCTTCAAGTATGATTTCCATGTCGGAAGCAGCTGCAACATTCACAGTTTTGTAACCGATGCTTGAAACTGCGAGCATTGCGCCCTCTGGAACATTGAGTGAGAATGTTCCGTCAATGTCGGAAATGACACCATTGTTAGTACCAGTCTGGATGACCGAAGCTCCGATGACAGGAACTCCCTTCGTGTCCTTTACGACACCGGAAGCAGTCACTTGCTGAGCCATCGCACTTACAGAAGCTGCAATCAGAGCCGCCGTAAGGATAACTTTTCTAAAAAGACTTTTCATTGCTAAATTTGGTTATTAAAGTGTGGGACAAAGATATGCAATGATATTCGGGCGGCATTTTCACTATTATCCAAGAGTTTTAAATTTTGTCCGATTGTTTTAAATGGCTTCCAATGCCCGAAAATATCCGATATTTTGTATTAATATTGTAAAAAACATAAACACACTATGAAAAGGATATTGTTCTCATTGATTGCTGCAGCTGCATGCGTGCTCGCTTCAGCTCAGCAGGCACAGCCCTCTCTTGCAGACTATCTTGCCAAACTGACAGGACGCGAAGATGTCTATTGTTTCGGAGGAAAGCCGGCCGACATCCATGGCCGGTTCAACAACCCGGGACCTGTCTTCATCGTCTTCCCCGACAGCCGCACCAGCCGGGAAGAGGCTGAAAAAATGGTAGTGGAAAGCGGTATGAAACAGATAGTAGATGACTATACCGGCTCCATTTTCTTCTTCAATCCTTTGGCCGAAGAGTATGACAACAAGGCGGATTTCGAATCCTACCATGGTTTCATCGACCGCATGAGGATTGCATTCAACATCAAGGTAATCGGTATCGGAAGAGGGGCAACGTTCGTAAATGAAACCATTGCAAGGAAAGCAGGCAATGTCGCCGGCATCGTGAGCATAGGCGGAAAGGCTCCGAAGAAAGCCATTGAAGGTGAATCCCCTGTGCCGGCATATATTATCGGAAAGAATGCACGCAAGACTGCCGCTTCATATATTGCAAGGAATGATGTCGAACTTGCTTCATCTGAAGGATCGAAGAGCCTGTACGTAAACAGTAATGAGCCGCTGATAAGGGTGGTCGTGAACCAGAGCGATGAAACAGACCTGGCAAAGGTGATTGCAGATGCCTGGGACAGCGTCCTGAGCTGGAACTACCGTTTCAACAACTACAAGCACACCTGGTACACGGGTGAATCATACTGCGAACACGGAGATTCGGAATTCGAGCCGTTCATCATGTTCGACCGCCTTGGCATCACAAGGAACGTTTGTACGGAAAACCTCAACGGCACGGGCGATTTCCTCTGGTATGAATACATCCCTCAGGCTGCCGCAAATGCTGAAAAAGGCACTGTTCCGCTTGTAGTTCTGCTGCACGGAAACAACAACGACCCACGTACCCAGGCAGAGACTTCAGGCTTCCTCCCTATCGCCTCACGCGAGGGCTTCATCGTTGCAGAATTCGAATGGCAGGGCAACGGATGGACTCCGATGGGCCATGACGGCATCGAGACAACAATTTATGAACTGTTCAGAAAATATCCTCAGATAGACCGTTCAAGGGTATATTGTGAAGGCCTTTCAGCAGGAGCATTCAATGCAACCGCTCTGGGCATAAAGAAAACGCATATCTTTGCCGCAGTTGGTTCCCAGTCAGGCGGAATCATGGTTGAAACCAGATTCGGTTCATGCAAGGAGACCCTTTTCGATGAGGCCATCCTCAAGAGCGAAGGCTGCGACATGCCGTATTTCTCGATTTCCGGCTCAGATGACGAAGCTGTCGTATTCCCTAAACCGGGCGAAACCGGGCCTAACAGAGTTCTCCTTTCATGGCAGGCATACCAGATTCTGAATAATCTCCCATATACCGAAACTCTCGACTTCTCCATTGACAAGGACTTCGGAATGAAGCTTGAAAACAGAAGACGCGAGGACACCAACAAAGGCATATCATACGAAATCGGCGACATGACAAAGAACAATGTGCCGCTGATAAGGTACATTGTCGTTGACGGATACGGTCACTGGAACTTCCAGCCGGGAGCAGAGCTCATGTGGAACTATTTCAAGATGTTCTCTCGTGATCCTCAGACCAAGAAGCTGATTTATCACGAATAGTCCGACGGCTTCACGCCGAATTGTTTCTTGAAAGATACGGAGAAGTACGACAGACTTGAAAATCCGGTCATGTCGGCAATCTCGGAGAGATTGTACTTACCGCTCCTTATCAATTCGGCAGCACGGTTGAGCTTATATTTCTTGAAGAATGTATTCGGGGTCTCATTTATGAGGCCCTTGAATTTATAATACAGTTTGGAACGGGATATTTTCAGCGCATCCGCGACAACATCGACATTCAGTTCGGCTGAACTCAACTGTTTCTCCATCAGTTCATACAAACTTTCGAGGAACAGCCTGTCCTGAGGTGAGAGGTCCTTGTCCGGAATGTCTGAAACATCAGTGGTCTGAGTGATTCTGTTCCGAAGTTTCTCCCTGTTGGAAATGAGGGTCTTGGTCAGAGTGAGCAGGTAGGCCGGGGCCACCGGTTTGACCACATAGGAATCAGCTCCGGTGTCAAGTCCCCTGATCTGGTCATCAAGAGTTGACTTCGCCGACAGTATCATCACCGGAATATGACATGTCTCCATATTGTTCTTTATCTGCAAACAAAGGCCCAGACCATCGGTCTGTCCCGGAAGCATCACATCCGTTATCACCAGATCCGGACTCTGGTATTTCAACTCGTTGGACGCATCATCAGCACTGTATTTCACCTGCACATCATAGTATTTTCCCAAAAGTGAAGAAATATATGAAGCCAGGTCCACGTCATCCTCAACCAGCATGATTACCGGGCGGCTACCATTGCCATGACTGTCTGAATTGACTATATATTCCTGTTTCTCAGGCAGTTCGGACGGAAGTCCCTCAACGATTATCTCTCCCTGATAATCAATGTCCGAAGCCGGTATCAGGAAACGGAAGCATGTTCCCCGCCCAAGCGGAGAGTCTCCGGCCTCCAGAAGTCCATGGTGAAGCGTTGCAAGCCTTCTGGCATAATACAGGCCTATTCCGCTGCCGAATTCCTTTTCCTGACCGGGAGAATCCAACCTCCTGTAACGCTCAAACACTTCTTCCCTCTTGTCTTCCGGTATTCCCAATCCCGTATCGGCGACACTCACAAGACAGAACTCTTCCGACTGAGATTCTACTCCGGCCCTGAACAGGCGAGCGGCCTGTTCCCTGGTGACAATCTCTATCGATGCCCTGATCACCGAACCAGCTCCTCCCGGAGTATATTTCACGGCGTTGGACATGAGATTGTTTATTATTTTCTCGAATTTGTCCGTGTCCACAAGCATCGTCCTTCCATCCATATTGTCCGATACTTCCAGAAGGATGCCTTTCTGTGAACAATTGTATTTGAACGGGGTTACATAATTCCTGAAAAGAGCGGCAATGTCACAACGGCACAAGCTGAGATTCAGGGCATCTGTCTCCAACTTGCTGAAGTCCATTATCTGGTCCACGAGCTTCAGCATGCGGTTCACGCTGTTCCTGACCGTGGAAATGAGGCTGCGGTTGTATGGTGTGTCGTCCAATTCTTCAGTAATCTCTGCGACAGGGCCGAGAATCAGAGTAAGAGGTGTCCTGAACTCATGGGACATATTGGTGAAGAATGAAACATTCATTTTGTTCAGATTCTTTTCATTCTCCTTTTCCCGGATTATTCTCTTCTGTTCGTTCTTTTGCTTTCTGTAGCGAAGATATGTCAGCAAGGACAGGGTGAAGAACAGGCTTATCAGTAGTGGATAAATGACTGTCACCATGAGCCTTGATGTCAATAAAGGAGAGGTAACATTTATGTCCAGACTTATAGAACTCCTGACTTTGGCACTCCTCCTGTCACGGGCCTGAAGCACAAGGGAATATTTGCCCTCCGGGATGTATGAGTAATGCACCATATTGTCTTTACTGACCTTCTGCCAGTCTTTGTCATAGCCTTCCAGCCTGTACCAATAATCCATAGGTCTGTCTTTTACAAAATTCGGATTACTGAAACTGATTCTCAGCGAACTGGCATTTTTCGGCAGGTTGACTCTTGGAAGATGGTTCAGGCTCTTCTCTATTACCCCGCCTTCCGCAGGATTCACCATTATTCCGTTCACGAAAAGGTCATCGAAATGCAGTCTTGGCTCTCCCTGCATTTCAGCAATATCAGGATCCACTACAAACAATCCTCCGGAACTGCCGAATAGCATATAGCCATCGCTCAATGCCAGTGCGGCATGTGTCGTTAGTTCTCCCTCGATTATATTGTCGTTATTGGAAAAATGCAGGACATGTCCGTCGCTGTACTGATACAACCCATTGGCTGTTCCTGCCCAGATGGAGCCGTCCGAAGACTCCGTGAGGGTGAAAATGCTCTCGCAGGCAATTTCATCCATGGCTCTGAACACTCCCCTTTTCTGGTCGTACCTGAAGACTCCGTTTGAATTAGTTCCGAGCCAGATATTTCCCGAGGAGTCCTCCAGCATGCATGTAGGATAAAAATTGAAATCTATCTTTGACTTGATGTCGAATGTTTGACTTACCTGGAATGTCTGAGGATCTATTTCAAACACACCGTACAGGAATGCAAGCGCCATGACCTTGCCTGAAGATGAAAGGTGGAGTTCCGGGACGAACATAAAGCCTGATTCCACATCCAGCCTTACGCTCTGCATCTGTGAAGCTCCGGAAGGAAGCACATAAATATTATGGGAAAATGTTGATAACCAGACATTTCCAAAGGAATCTTCAAGGAACATCTCTCCTTTCTGCGTAGGAAAGGAATACAACTCACGATAATTGATTATCTCATTGATTTTTCCAGAATTGGTCTGTGGATATCTTGCACTCTCCACCAGGACATGGCAACGGTTGGAAGTCGCCACCCACAGTCTCCGGCGGCTGTCGATGAAAACGGCAAGAGGCTGCAATTTCGTGAACTTTTCATAGGCAAGACGGCTTATCTTCCCGTCGTCTAAATCGCATAAGTACACGCCATAGCCTGAAGTATTTACGAGAATCTGTGCGTCATTGACCATCGAGAGACTCTCCACGGACACACCCTTGTATGAATATTTGGTATTGGAACCCGACACCTCAGTCAAAACATTGGAAGGGACACATGAAAAGCCGTTCTTTTCAGTACCGAACCAGATGTTTCCGTCATTGTCGGGATAAACCTTTCTTGTTCCGTACGGAGCATCGACCAGACTAAGATCTCCTGAAGCATAGTCAAATACAAAAACTCTGTTCTGGCGTGTGATTATGTAGAAAGTTGTCTGATATCCCGGATGAATGGATGTAACGTCTTCCATGCGGAACTCCCCGTCCTTTGCAATGCGACCATGATAAAGAGGCATGTTCAATTCCGTTGACCATATATGAAATCCTTCAGGGCTGAAGGTACAAATCACCGAGTTTGGCATCAATATCATTCCTGCAACCCCTTTGCCCGCTTCTTCGAACACTTGGTCTTGCCGGGAATCAGGTGTTTCCCTCCAATGGACACATCCCTGCGACAAATACCAAAGGCGGTCTGACGGGTCAAAGAAAAAAGGATAGGCAGCCTTTCCGTTGTCAAAGAAAAGCCGCCTTACAAAACAAGACTGGTTCTTGTCATATTCCTGAATGATGTCGCCGGTTGAAAGGAAAAGCCTTCCATCCGAGGTTTCCGAAAAAGAATGTATGCTCACCGACCTGTACTCACTGTGGTCAAACTCAACCGGAACAAACTCGTCTCTTTCGCTCAGACGAGCAAGTCCGGAAGCAGTGCCAACCCACAGGTTTCCCTGCTTGTCGTTGTATATTGACAATACTATATTTGACGGAAGTGAATTAGGATTGTCCCGGTCATTCAAATAATGGTGGAATGAATGTCCGTCATATCTGACAACACCCCTTGACAGGCCCATCCAGATATATCCCATATCATCTTCCTCGAAACAGGATACGGAACTGTTGGGAAGAATATCAGTCACGGCATGGCTTTCCCGGTCGGGAAAAACCAAATCCTCATCCTGCCTTTGACAGCCGGCCATCAAAGACAACAAAAGGAGCAAAAAATAGGGCATGTTCTTTTTCATGCCCCAAATATAAGTTATTTGCTCCGAACAACAATCTGTCCGTCCTTCACATCTACAAGAATTGTTGAGTCGCGGCGGACTGTGCCGTCGAGGATGCTTTTGGCGAGAAGGTTTACCAACTCTTTCTGCATCAGTCGCTTGATAGGTCTTGCACCGTATGCCGGTTCATAGCCTTTCGTGCTCATGTAGTCCTCAAATTCTTTCGTGAACTCTATGGTGACTCCGTTTTCAGACAGCTTGCTCTGAAGGTCTGCCATCTGCATCCTGAGGATGTCACGAATGTCGGTCTGGCTGAGCGGCTCGAACATGATCACTTCATCAATTCTGTTCAGGAATTCAGGACGGACAGTTCTCTTGAGCACTTCGAGCACCTGTGAGCGGCAGTCCCTCAGCCGGGATTCCCTCTGCGGGCCTTCTGACGGAAGGCTCTCCATGAAGCCCTGGATGATGTCTGCACCCACATTGGATGTCATGATGAGGATGGTGTTCTTGAAATCCACCGTACGGCCTTTGTTGTCGGTAAGACGGCCGTCATCAAGCACCTGGAGCAGTATGTTGAACACATCCGGGTGCGCCTTTTCAATCTCGTCGAGCAAAATGACAGAGTACGGTTTCCTTCTTACCGCTTCCGTAAGCTGACCGCCCTCGTCATATCCCACATATCCCGGAGGCGCACCGACAAGACGGCTCACTGAATGACGTTCCTGGTATTCGCTCATATCAATCCTGGTCATCATGTTCTCATCATTGAACAGGAACTCTGCCAGAGCCTTTGCAAGCTCAGTCTTACCCACACCGGTGGTACCCATGAAAAGGAAGGAACCTATAGGCCTCTTTTCATTCTGAAGGCCTGCACGCGAACGCCTTACGGCATCTGCCACTGCCTCGATTGCCTGATTCTGGCCCACCACCCTCTTGTGCAGGGCATCTTCCATCCTCAGAAGTTTCTCCTTTTCGCTTTCAAGCATTCTCTTTACAGGAATGCCTGTCCATTTTGCCACCACTTCCGCGATGTCTTCAGGAGTGACGGCCTCCGTGATGATAGGATTCTCGATTGACGCCTGGCGCTGCTGAAGCTCATCAATTTTCTTCTGGGCCTGGGCAATCTTGCCGTAGCGGATCTCCGCTACTTTTCCGTAGTCACCAGCCCTTTCTGCATTATGAGCCTCTATCTTGAAGTCTTCAATCTGCTGGCGGGCATGCTGCAAGCCTGAAAGAATCTCCTTCTCCTCATCCCATTTCTTCCTCAATTCGTTCCTTTCCTCGTTCAGAGACTTCAGTTCTTCCTTTATCTTGTCCATTTTCAGGGAAACGCCTTCCCTTTTGATGGCTTCACGCTCAATCTCCAGCTGACGAATCTTGCTGTCAAGCTCAGCGATAGGCTCCGGTACTGAATTCATTTCCAGACGGAGCTTGGAAGCCGCTTCATCCACAAGGTCGATGGCCTTGTCAGGAAGGAATCTGTTGGTGATGTACCTGTGTGAGAGCTCAACCGCTGCAATCAGGGCATCATCCTCGATACGCACCTTATGATGGTTCTCATATCTTTCTTTCAGTCCCCTGAGGATTGAAATTGAGGCCGCAGGGGATGGCTCGTCCACCATCACCATCTGGAAACGCCTTTCAAGTGCTTTGTCCGTCTCGAAATACTTCTGGTATTCATCAAGAGTTGTCGAACCGATAGTCCTGAGTTCACCCCTGGCAAGTGCAGGCTTGAGGATGTTGGAAGCATCCATTGCACCGGATGTCCTTCCTGCACCGACAAGAGTATGAATCTCATCGATGAACAGGATAATCTCTCCGTCGCTGTCAACGACTTCTTTCACAACACCTTTAAGTCTTTCCTCGAATTCTCCCTGATATTTCGCACCTGCGATAAGTGCTCCCAGGTCGAGTGAGTATATTTTTCTGCTTTTAAGGTTCTCAGGAACATCTCCGTCCACGATTTTCTGGGCAATTCCTTCAGAAATAGCAGTCTTGCCCACACCCGGCTCACCTACCAGAATAGGATTGTTCTTGGTCCTCCTGCTGAGGATCTGCAATACCCTTCTGATTTCCTCGTCTCGTCCGATGACCGGGTCAAGTTTGCCTTGAGCAGCCCTCTCATTGAGGTTCACGGCAAATCTGTTAAGGTTTTCAAATTTGTTTTCTGCCATATACATATCTCCTTTTGTAAGCTCCGGATGCAAACGGCAGTACACGTACACTTATAGCCGTCTGCTCCGAAGAACAAACGGCTATAGGTCAAATTGTATTCCAAATGTGCTTTACACTGACATTTTGTCAGTCAGGCAGCAATTACTCTGCTGGTGTTTCTGCTGGGTTCTCTGCTGATGGAATAGTAGCAGGGAATTCAGGAGCAGCAGTCTCAGTCTCGATTTTCTCTGTGTAGTCAATCTCGCGTGAACCAGCATTGGTTGAGAATGAAGTTGCGATAGAAATGACAAAGATGAAAATAACAAGACCCCAGGTGATTTTCTCAAGGATGTCAGCTGTCTGACGCACACCGAATGTCTGGTTTCCTGCTGCAAAGTTGCTTGCGAGTCCGCCTCCCTTGCCGTTCTGGAGAAGTACAATCAAAGTAACCAGAACGCTTGCAAGAAGAACAAGCACAGTCAAGATTGTAAAAAGTACGTTCATATAACTAATTGTTTATTTTTTCCAATTTTTCAATAAGGGCTGCAAAGTAAGCATTTTTTTCTGGATATGCCAAAATTAGTTTCGAATAAATTCGCTTTGCGTGCTCATAATAACCCTGTTCCGCATAAATTCTGGCCAAAGTTTCCGTATATAGGTCAAAATCATCATCTTTGACGGGAGGTTCCAAGTTATCGTGGTGGGCTTTTGCGGCATATCTTGAGAACACATTGTCATCGGCTTTCTTGACTCTGTCATAATCTTCCTGGGTGAAGAAATCGCCTCCGACCACATGCACCCTCCTGTCTCTGATCACAGGGGCATCAGCTTCCACCGGCTCTTCGGAAACCACGGAATTTTCATTAAGGAGCGACTTCACAAGTTCTGCCACGTCGGCATCGGCCCAACTATTATCGTCCGTTTTTCTTGCCATACGGTACAACTTGCTTCTGTCGCCCACATACATGGCGGCATCTGCCAGCTGGGCCAGGCAATCCCCTCCTCCCATGGCACTCATCCTCCGGCAAAGTTCCTTCCTTGCCCCTCCGAACCACGGATAAAGGTTCACCACTCCGACAAGTTCGTCGAAATTCAGTTTCTTTATGTCGATGAAATTGTCCATAGACTTACCACTGGGCTACGGTTGCATTGAAAATGTCCTCGCAGAGCTTCTCCACAATCTCGTCGCAAAGCTCAGCCTCCTTCGAGTCAAGAGAGAGAGATGAGTCAAAGTCTGCATAAGCGGAGAAAGATTTGTCATCGAAGTCATCCTCCGGATGATTCTTGTTCACGAAGCTTATCTTTACCGACACAGTCAGGCGGTTCTGGGCCGCAGTCTCGTTGGCTGTCACGGCTGTCGCCTTCACGTCATATCCGGTGATGGCACCCTCGATCTGAAGGTCTCCGTCCATGTCCACCTGTTCCAGCTTTGTCAGTTTTATGAACTTGTCCCTGAGAGACTCCGTCATCTGGTTGGCCAGTGTAGGATTCACTTTCAGCGCTTTGTATTCAAAATAACTGATACTGATAGTCTTTACGTCCGACTGGATGGAAGTACCCGTAAACGAATATATTCCACAAGAATGCACAATCAGGGCTGTGATACAGAGGGACAGAGTCACAGCGATTGCAGATATTATCTTTCTTTTCATTTTTCGGGCATTTTCTTAATTTTCCTATACAATGTCCTCTCGGAGATTCCAAGTTCCGCCGCAGCTGCCTTGCGGTTGCCGCCATGCTTGAGCAAAGCCTTTTCTATCAGGTCGTTGCAATTGCTTTCCACGGAAAGGTCTTCATTTTCAGGTGCGTCAAACTCCTGTTCTTCAGGGTCTTCCGTTTCCTCCTCCGGCATATTCCATTGGGTATGGTTCACAGCGGTGATGGTGTGCTCCGTAACAGACGGAGCGGATATGACGTGGGTCGAAGGGGTCTGGACGGAAAGTCCGGCTTTGGCTACCACTTCCTTGAGGTAATCCACATCCTGCTTGAGCTGGATGATGGAACGGATGATTGCTTCTCTTTCTCCGGAATTTTCTTCCTGCCATGATGAAGACTTCACCGGAAGCAGGTTTGGGTCTTCCTTAGGTATGTAACGCGACAAGGCATCGGCATCCACCATGCATTTTTCAGCCTGGGACGGGACACGGGACGACTCCAAGACAGCGACGGTCTCTGCAACATTCTTGAGCTGACGGATATTGCCCGGCCAGCGATATTTCCTGAGCATGATCGAGGCATCTTCTGTCAGGGTAACTCTCCCGATTCCATATTTTGCTGAAAAATCTGACACGAATTTGCGGAAAAGCAGATTGATGTCACCGGGTCTTTCACGCAAGGAAGGCATGGTGATGGATACAGCATTGAGCCTGTAGTACAAATCCTCACGGAACTTGCCTTTGGACACGGCATGAATAAGATTCACATTGGTCGCGGCAACTACCCGCACGTCGGTCTTGAGCACTTTCGAAGAACCCACCCTGATGAATTCACCGGACTGCAGCACACGCAGCAGCTTTGCTTGTGATGAAAGGGGAAGTTCACCTATCTCATCCAGGAATAGCGTACCTCCGTCGGCTTCTTCGAAATAACCGCGACGCATCTCGTTGGCTCCTGTAAACGAGCCTTTTTCATGTCCGAAAAGCTCAGAGTCAATGGTTCCTTCCGGAATGGCTCCGCAGTTTACAGCGAAATACTTGCCTGTCTTGCGACGGCTGTGCTGATGGATAATCTTGGGAATGTTTTCCTTGCCGACTCCGCTTTCTCCCGTTACAAGGACTGTGATGTCCGTCGGAGCTACGGCGACAGCTATCTCGAGCGCCCTGTTAAGAGCGGGGTCATTGCCTATTATGTCGTATTTGTTCTTTAAAGTCTGTAATTCTTGATTCGTCATAGTGCGACAAAGTTAAGAAAAGGCATTGAAATTTGCATACATGAAAGAAAAATATATAAAAATATGATTATCTTTGCACATATTATGCGGTATAATATGGCGACATACGAAACCCGTGCATTCGAGATATTGAAACAAAACTAAAAACAAACCATTTAAATAAAAAAAGTACAATGAAAAAAGGCATTAAATTTTTGTCTGCCGCAATTCTCGGCCTCGCTGCAGTAGCTTGTAGCTCACCTGAGAAAATGGCAGAAATGGCAGAGAATGTGACTGTAAAATGCAATCCTGCTGTTCTTGAAGTTGTAGCCGGAGAAATCAATGCTACAGTTTCTGTAACTTATCCAGAGGATTACTTCCATCCAAAAGCAATTCTTGAAGTGACCCCTGTCATCGTTTATGAAGGCGGAGAGGCAAAAATGGAACCTTTCATGTTCCAGGGCGAAAAAGTTAAGGACAACTATCAGGTAGTTCCTTCTGCCGGTGCAACCATCACCAAGAATGTGAAATTTGCTTACGCTCCAGGTATGGAGAACTGCTATCTTGAGCTCCGTGGCGTAGTTTCATACAAGGCTAAGACTATTGACATGCCTACCAAGAAGGTTGCTGACGGTGCCAACACTACTGACATGCTCATCGGCCAGAAAGGC
>JBJFDE010000421.1:0-14132 GCA_051889855.1 Candidatus Cryptobacteroides sp.
ATTTTGCACAGGCACAATATTTACTGCTACTGCTTTTAATACCGTTTTTCTTTGTTTTTCAGGCGATTGTGCAAATGCTTCGCAAACGCAGAATGCAGAAATTCGGTGATGTCCGGCTTGTATCCAAGCTCATGCCTTCATATTCCAAAGGCAAGGCCTGGATAAGGACGTCTCTCTTTTCATTGGGATTCTTATTTCTAATAATAGGACTTTCTCGTCCGCAGATAGGAGCAAAGCTTAAGGAACATCAGACCAAGGGTGCGGAAATCATGATTGCCCTCGACGTCTCCAATTCAATGCTCGCCGAGGACTATTCACCAAACAGGCTGGAAAGGGCGAAACTTGCAATTTCAAGATTGGTTGACAAACTTCGTGACGACCGTATCGGACTGATTGTCTTTGCTGGCAACTCTTTCGTCCAGCTACCGATTACCACTGACTATGTGTCGGCGAAAATGTTCCTCCGTTCTATTTCCACCGAATCGGTGCCTATCCAGGGTACAGCCATGGGCGAGGCAATCAACACTGCTATCAGGAGTTTCAGTGCCCAGAGCGAGAAAAGTCGCGCAATCATTGTCATAACTGATGGTGAGAACCATGAGGATGACCCTGTTGCTGCAGCAAGGATGGCTGCCGACAATGGAATCCGTGTGTTCACAATCGGAGTAGGTTCCCCGGAGGGAAAACCTATCCCTATGGATGGAGACCTTCTTCGTGACAAGAATGGAGACATTGTGGTCACAAGGCTTGATGAATCAATACTTCAGGAGGTCGCATCGGCTGGTAACGGACTCTATGTCCGTGCGGGCAACAGTGAATTCGGCTTGAATCCTATAATTGACAATATCCGGAAGATGGAAGACGAACAGTACAGCTCAATCGTTTTCGAAGAATTTGACGAGCAGTTCATGTATTTCCTCGGCATTGCTCTTTTCTTCTTCGTTCTGGAAATGCTCATCGGTGACAGACGTCCGAAAAGACATTTGTTCAAAAGGTAATTGATTATGAAACATTATATTATATCTGTATTTTCTGTAATTGCGTTTATGTTTTCACTCTGCCCTTCTGCCTTTGCTCAGGTGGACAAGAAGGATGTACGCAGGGGCAATCGTGATTTCAGGAAGGAAAACTATAAAGAGGCCGATATAGATTACAGCAAGGCTCTTGTCAAGGATTCCATGTCAGTGGCAGCCAATTACAACATTGCATCCACAATGTACAGGATGGGGGAGATGGACCAGGCAGCCAAGGCTATGGACAGAATACGGGATGTGGCGCCTGCTGATGAAAATGCTGCCAGTTATTGGTTCAACCGTGGTGACATTGCCATTGCCCGTGAGGATTGGCAAGGAGCTGTAGATGCATTCAAGCAGTCTTTGATTTTGAATCCTGATGACATTGATGCAAAGGAGAATTACATCTACGCAAAGAAAAAACTTCAGGACCAGCAGAACAATCAGGACCAAAACAATCAGGATCAGGACAATCAGGACCAGAACAATCAGGATCAGAATAATCAGGACAACAAGAACGACCAGAATCAGGACAATAAAGATAACCAGGACGATCAGGAAAACAAGGATAATCAAGATAACCAGGACAACCGGAATCAGCCGGACAACTCAGACAATCAGCCTCAGAGCAAGCCTCAGATAACACCTCAGGCAGCCCAGCAGATGCTTCAGGCTATCCAGGCGAAGGAGAAGGAGACTCAGGACAAAGTCAATAAGGAGAAGGCTAAGGCGTTGAAGTCCAGACAGAAAGAGAAAAACTGGTAAAAGGAGACAATGACAGGATATATGAAAAGATTAGTTTCAATCTGCTTGGCAGCCACCATCGGAGTGATGGCTGCATTTGCTCAGACATCCATCAAGGTGGAAACACACAATGTAGTTGCATTGGACGAACAGTTCAATGTAACTTTCATTATTGAAGGAGAGAACAATCCGACCGATTTCACATGGACATGCGGTGATGATTTTCAGTTGCTCTGGGGCCCTCAGCAGGGACGTTCCACAAGCATAAGCATTATCAATGGAAAGAGGACAAAGTCAGTCCAGACTACCTACACTTACGTCCTCAAACCTGTCAAAGCCGGAACATTCAGCCTTTCACAGGCAACGGCAAAGGTGAAGGGAAATGAGATAACCTCTTCTTCCGTATCGATTGAAGTGGTCGCCTCGGCGGGCCAGTCATCTTCAGGCCAGCCCTCCCAGAACCAGCAATCCGCTCCTTCGTCAAGCCAGCCCTCCTCAAGAGGCACCCTCGCCGATTCCGACATCATTCTGGACATGTCATTCAGCCGTACATCGGTGGTGGTCGGTGAACCTGTCATTGCTACATTGAAACTATACCAGAGAGTGAACATAGCCGGATTTGAGGGCGCCGATTTCCCTTCATTCGACGGATTCTGGAGCCAGGAACTTGAGGCTCCGACCAATATCGAATTCACTCGTGAAACCTACAACGGACAGATTTACAATGCAGCCCTTCTGAGAAAATATATCCTTATCCCTCAGCGCGAGGGCTCATTGACCGTAAACCCTGCCGACCTGGTATGCCTCGTCAATATCAGGGTCTCATCAGGAGGAAACAGCATATTCGACGGTTTCTTCGACGACTACAGGACAGTTCGCAAGAAAGTATCTTCAAAACCGGTCACTATCAAGGTGTCTCAGCTTCCTCAGGGCGCTCCGGATTCGTTCGGCGGCGGTGTAGGCAATTTCAAGATTTCTGCCAAGGTCAGCAAGGACACGCTCAAGACCCATGAGGCTGCTTCACTGCTCGTGACAGTCACTGGAAATGGTAATATATCGCTCCTTGAAGCTCCAAAGGTCAATTTCCCTCTCGACATGGAGGTATATGACACCAAAATTTCCGACAAGGTGGACAAAGGCGGCCGCAGCGGAAGCAAATTCTACGAGTACCCGTTCATTCCGCGGAGTTATGGCGACTTTGTAATCGAGCCTGTAAAGTACTCCTATTATGATATAAATCAGGGCCGTTATGTGACCGTGCAGACTGATCCGATTCCTGTGCATGTGGAAAAGGGAAACGAGTCTGATGCCGGTGCCCAGGTGGTTGTTCCTGGGACCAACAGGACTGATGTAAGGACATTGGGAAGTGACATCCGTTTCATCAATACTAAGGATCCATCTTTGCACCAGAGGGGACATTTCCTTTTGGACTCAGGCCTGTTCTGGACCATCCTTGTCCTTCTTTTCATTCTTGCATTCTTACTTTGGGCATCATTCAGAAAGATTGCGGCAAGAAGGGCGGATACCGTGGGAACCAAGAACCGCAAGGCCACCAAGATGGCTCTGAAACGATTGAAACTTGCAGATACCTTCCTGAAGCAGAACCTATATACTGCTTTCTATGAAGAGCTTCACAAGGCTTTGCTCGGATTCATTTCCGATAAGCTCAATATTCCTTCAGCCGATCTTTCAAGGGATAATATCACCGAGGCTCTCAGGGATGGCAATGTGGATGATGCTTCAATCAACGGCTTCGTTTCCCTTCTGGATGCATGTGAGTTCGCAAGATATTCTCCGGATGCCGGACATCAGGCGATGGAGGCACATTACAAGTCTGCCCTTGAGGTCATTTCATCAATAGATTCCAATATGAAATCAAAGAAAAACAACAGGCCTGCGGCTACGATGGCAGTGCTGATGCTCCTGATGCTCAGTCCTCTGGCAGCCGGGGCTCAACAGAAGGATTTTGCGGACTCCCTCTGGAACAGTGCCAATGCTGCCTATGCCCAGGGTCAGTGGGATGCAGCCATCAAAGATTACTCAATGATAGCTTCGACATCTCTTGAGTCTGCAGCCCTGTACTGCAACCTTGGTGACGCGTATTTCAAGAGCGGCAATGTCGGAAAAGCCATTCTGAATTATGAGAGAGCCCTCAAGCTCGATCCTTCATACTCCGATGCAAGGTACAACCTCGACCTTGCGAACAACGGTATCCAGGACAGGATCGACCCGGTTCCGGAGTTCATCCTGAAGTCCCTTGCAAAGAAATTGTGCTGGCTGCTTGACTCCGATTCATGGACAATCTGTTTTCTGGTATTCCTTGCACTCACCTTGGCCATGTTCCTGATCTATCTTCTTGCTCCGCGCATTGCTCTCAGGAGGACGGGCTTCTTCACGGCTTTGGCAACACTGGTCATAACCCTTTTGTGCCTCTGGTTTGCTATCTGGCAGAAGAATGATTGCATGAAGGCAGACCAAGCTGTGGTGATGTGTCCTGTGACCTCGGTAAAGAGCTCACCAACAGCGGGTTCGGCGAAAGACCTTTTCATCCTTCATGAAGGTACCAAGGTCAAGATACTGGATCAGGTAGGTGCATGGAATAATATCCAGCTCGCTGACGGACGACAGGGCTGGATCCAATCCGAGGATATTGAAATAATCTGACCCAACCCACGTGTAATTACTAATACCACAAAATGATGAACAAACTGTTACTATCCATCCTGCTGGCAGCGGCCCCGCTTCAAGCCGCCATGGCTGCTTCAAAGTCAGAACTACCTGACTGGCAGAACCCTTATGTGATTGAACGCAACCGCACTCCGATGACTGCATCCTTCCAGACTGACGGCAACAAGTTGATGCTCAATGGAACGTGGGCCTTCCACTGGTATGAAACCATTGATGCCCGTTCCCTGGATTTCTATAAAACCACTTTTGACGACACTTCATGGGACAAAATTCCGGTACCGGGAATGTGGGAATTGAACGGATATGGAGATCCGGTATATCTCAATGTCGGATATGCATGGAGAGGACATTATAAGAATAATCCCCCGATTCCGCCACTTGAGCATAATTATGCAGGACAGTACAGACGTACATTCACTCTTGATGAGTCCTGGACAGGTCAGGATATATTCCTTCATATCGGCTCGGCGACATCCAACGTACGTGTATGGGTAAATGGGAAAGAAGTAGGTTATAGCGAGGACAGTAAGCTGGAGGCCCGTTTCGACATAACTAAATATGTCAGGACAGGCGAGAACCTCATTGCTCTGGAAATTTTCCGCTGGTGTGACGGCACTTATCTGGAAGATCAGGATTTCTGGCGTTTTTCCGGGATTGGACGCGATGTGTATGTCTTTGCACGCAACAAGAAAAGAATTGAGGATATCAATGTCATTGCCGGAGCAAACGGACAGGCAGAGGTCTATGCACAGGTGACAAAGGGAGTGACCTCACTGGACTTGTGCATTGTTGATCCTAATGGAAAGCAGGTCGCAGTCATGAATGTACCGGCTTCCTCAAAACCAGTTGTCCACAACGGTAAGTCTTGCCTCAAGGCCACTCTGAATGTTCCTTCACCGAAGCTCTGGTCTGCAGAAACGCCGTGGCTCTATACATTGAAAGTCGCATCCAATGACAAATCCGGTGTCACCGAACGCGCTGAACTTCAGATAGGATTCCGTGACGTGCGAATTGAAGGTGCTCAGCTTCTAGTCAACGGCGCTCCCGTCCTGATCAAGGGCGCAGACCGTCATGAGCTCAATCCATATAAGGGCTATGTGGTTTCAGAAGCCGATATGATACAGGATATTCTTATAATGAAACAATTGAATATCAATGCCGTACGTACGAGCCATTATCCTAACGACCCTCTATGGTACTCCCTCTGCGACAAATATGGCCTTTACGTCATCGACGAAGCGAACATTGAGTCTCACGGAATGGGCTATGGCGAGGCTACCCTTGGAAACAACCCGATTTTCCGTGATGCCCATCTTTCACGCATAGGCCGTATGGTAAGCCGCGACTTCAACCATCCTTCAATTATCATCTGGAGCCTTGGCAACGAGGCAGGTTTCGGCGAAAACTTCATAGCCGGATATAATTTGGTCAAGGAAATGGACCCATCCCGTCCTGTCCATTATGAGCGTGCCGTGGATTATGAAAATCCGAACAATACAGAATATTCAGATATTATATGTCCGATGTATTACGGATATGAAAGCTGCAAGCGTTATCTTGAGAACTCGCCTGAAAAGCCGCTTATCCAGTGCGAATATGCCCATGCTATGGGTAACTCCATGGGTGGTTTCAAGGAATATTGGGATCTGGTACGCAAATATCCTGAATATCAGGGCGGTTTTATATGGGATTTCGTGGACCAGGCGCTCAGATGGCCTGTGGATCCGGTCAAATTCGGCACTGACCATATTTTCGTCTATGGCGGTGATTTCAATGATTATGACCCTACTGATGATTCATTCTGCTGCAATGGAGTAATTGCTGCCGACCGCAGTCTTCACCCTCATGCCTATGAGGTTGCCTATCAGTATCGTTCCATCCATACTTCTGCATCGGAAGGAGATGCCATCAATGGTAAGGTGAATGTATATAATGAGAATTTCTTCATCGACCTTTCACGCTACATGCTTGACTGGAGTGTCGAGGTTGACGGTCTTGCCGTCCTTTCAGGCAGTGTATTGCCTGGAAAGATTGCCCCTCAGTCTGTTGCCCCGGTGGAACTTGGATTCAATGAAGCAGACATTCAGGAGGTATGCGGATACTCAGATCTTTCTTCACATGATGTTTATCTGAATGTCAGCTGGTCACTTCGCCGAGCTGACGGTATCCTTGCGGCAGGCAGTGAAGTGGCTTATGACCAGATTATGATTAATGAAGCTCTTCCGGTGGCCTTTTCTGACCTTTCCGGTCTTCCTTCATATAAGGAAAGTGAAGGCAAGGTGGTATTTTCAGGAAATATGTCATATCCCGGTTCCGCTCTTGCAAGAAGCAGTGCATGGCGCGCAGAATTCAATTCTGAAACAGGTGCTCTTTCCAGCTATAAGATTGATGGAAAGGAACTTATATCACACCCTCTTGAGCCTGACTTCTTCAGGGCTGCAACTGAGAACGACCTCGGTGCTCGTTTTGACAAGATGCTTGCTGTATGGCGTGACGCAGTACTTGTTCCTTCATCATTTGATGTGACCAGTATGGATGACTGCATGCGTCTTACCGTTGTCTATCAGCCGATAGGAGACTATGCTGTAGTAAATATGGTATATGATATATATGCTGACGGAGTCATTTCTGCCACAGAAAGTCTCAAGGACGCAGGTAAACTTGCCCAGGCTCCGATTCTTCCGCGTTTCGGAATGCGTCTTGCCATGCCCGGTGAGTTCTCCAACTGGGAGTTCTTTGGCAAGGGTCCTTTCGAGAACTATGTTGACCGCTGCTCCGCTGCCCTTGTCGGACACTATGTGCAAAGGGTTGAGGACCAGTATCATTACGGAAATGTCCGTCCTCAGGATTCCGGTGTAAAGACTGGCCTTAAGTGGGCGAGGGTGCTTGATGACAACGGAATGGGCCTGGAGGTGTCTTCTTCTGTCAAATTCTCGGCATCTGCTCTTCCGTTCAGTGCCGAGATGATGGATGTTCGCAAACTTGGCAATCCGCACGCACACTCTCTGGAACTCAAGGCTTCTGCTCATGAAAATGAACGTTCTCAGGGCCAGACCTGGTTGTCTTTCGATCTGCATCACACTGGTCTTGGTTGTGTCACTTCATGGGGCGCATGGCCAATGGAAGAGTACAGGGTTGCACCGGCAGAATATGAATTCAACTTTGTTCTCCGTCCGTTGAACAATTGACAACAAGTTCCATAAATGCCGGACTTGGCAAAATAAATCCCCGAGCCACAATGGCCCGGGGATTTATTATTCGTTTGTCGGGAAGAATGAAGCTCTCTTGACATTGGAAGCGGTAGGAACAGGAAGTTCTATGGTCTGTATTCCGCTAACCCTTGTCTTTATGTTGATTCTTACCTTCTCCTTTCCTTCGTAAAGTGAAGCGAACTCGTCAACAGGGAAACTTACCCATGTCCACCATTCATTTGCTGAAGAGTCACCGTTGTCATTGTGACAGACTGTCAGGTCAAGGACTTTTGTGTCATTTGCGGCTGATTCGATATAAGCCATTGTAAATTCGTGTTTTTCCGGCTTTTCAGAATTGAATCCGAGGTAAATGTTGAAATATTTGCTGGTAATCTGAGGCCTGTTCGGGCTGAGGTTCACACTTGTGCCGTTGTCTCCCAAGGCTTTTGCGGCCTGTTCGTCAGCAACGATTGCGCTTTTGGCTACAACCACATCCATATCGATGTCAATCACTCTGATGAGAGCATCCTCCTTGTCTTTGTCTTCTTTGTTCACAAGGTCGAAATAGATGACAGCTCTCTGATTGTCAGCTATTTTGATGTTCGATCCGTTTTCTGCGACCAGACTCCTTCCGTCATCTGTATAGAACCTCTGGAGAGTTCCGTCCTTAACTTCTGCTGTAACGAAACTGTAATAGTCCGGGTAAATGTCCGGCTGGTCAAGATGTTTGTTGCAAGATGTTGCAAACAATGGCAGCACCATGGCTGCAAACAGTAAAATTCTTTTCATGATTTTCTGATTTATAATGTTCTTATTTTTCAGTTTCCGCCTATATAACTGCAAAGCGGTTGAAATACTGCGTCATGCAATGCAATTTTTGTGCGATGCTTTCAATATGTGCCTTACGGCAGACAAAAAAGAGGGCGACCATGACGTCGCCCTCACATATATATCTGTCAGTCTGCCGGATCAATAGCGGTTGAGAGGCATTCCGTTAGTCCTCATGCGGACCTGTTTTTTCACATTTGCGAGAACCTCTTCATACTGCTCGCGTCCTTCTTCAGTCTTTCCTGCAATCAAATCCAGATGAGAAGCAGCATTTGCAAGTACCTGGTCGATAAGGTTCACGATGGACTCCATGTCTTTCTCTACGAATCCCCTTGAAGTGATTGCAGGAGTTCCGACACGGATACCTGACGTCTGGAAAGGAGAACGTGAATCGAAAGGAACCATGTTCTTGTTAACGGTGATGTCAGCTTTGACAAGCTCTTTTTCTGCCACCTTTCCTGTAAGCTCAGGGAACTTGGTCCTGAGGTCTATGAGCAGCAGATGGTTGTCAGTACCGCCTGAGACTACCTTGTATCCTCTTGACGTGAATGCTTCTCCCATTGCCTTGGCATTTGCTACCACCTGTTTCTGGTACTCTTTGAACTCAGGCTGGAGTGCCTCATAGAAAGATACTGCCTTTGCTGCAATGCAATGCTCCAGAGGTCCGCCCTGAACTCCAGGGAAAACGCTTGAATTGAGAATCTGGGACATTTTCTTTATGACACCTTTAGGAGTGGTGAGTCCCCACGGGTTGTCGAAATCCTTGCCCATGAGGATGATACCTCCGCGCGGGCCCCTGAGGGTCTTGTGGGTTGTGGATGTTACGATGTGGGCATATTTTACAGGATTGCTGAGAAGTCCGGCGGCAATGAGTCCTGCAGTGTGGGCCATATCCACCATGAAGAGTGCTCCGACCTTGTCGGCAATCTCTCTCATTCTTGCATAGTCCCACTCCCTTGAGTAAGCGGATGCTCCTCCGATGATGAGCTTAGGCTTGTGTTCAAGGGCTCTCTTCTCCATGGTGTCATAGTCAATAAGGCCGGTGACTTCGTCAAGCCCATAGGAAACGGCATTGTAAAGGATGCCGGACATGTTGACAGGTGAGCCATGTGTAAGGTGACCGCCATGTGCGAGGTCGAGACCCATGAAAGTGTCTCCTGGTTTGAGGCATGCCATGAGCACAGCCATGTTGGCCTGGGCACCTGAATGTGGCTGCACATTTGCATACTCCGCCTCGAATAGCTGGCAGAGTCTGTCGATGGCCAGTTGCTCAATCTGGTCAACCACCTCACATCCTCCGTAGTATCTTGCTCCTGGATAACCTTCTGCATATTTGTTCGTGCAGATGGAACCGAGAGCCTCAAGTACTTGACGGCTTACATAGTTTTCAGAAGCGATGAGTTCAATGCCTGATGTCTGCCTGTCCTCTTCCTTCTTGATTAGGTTGAAAATTTGAAGATCTTGTTTCATGTGTCTTATCTTTAACGCGAATGCAAAAGTATATAATTTTTTCTTTTTTATGAAATAGCAGTACATTTGTATTCGGAACTTTTATCAACAGTCTGAGCAACATCGTGGCAAACAGGAAGTTATTGAATATCGAACTTGGAAGGGTCAGTTTAGAGGAGTATAAGTCCCTGCCGGAATCCGGCATTGTTCTGGTCCTAGACAATATAAGGAGTGCCCATAACGTGGGTTCGGCTTTCCGGACGGCCGATTCATTCAAGGCCGACAAACTTTGGCTCTGCGGAATCTGCGCCGTTCCCCCGTCTGCGGAGATTCATAAATCCGCCTTGGGTGCGGAGGACAGTGTGGAGTGGGAGCACGTTGACGACACTCTTGAGGCTGTCCGCCGTCTGAAGGAAGAAGGATATGTCGTTGTGGCGGCAGAGCAGACCGCCCAGTCGGTGATGCTTGATACATTTGTTCCGCAAACCGGGATGAAATATGCAATTGTGTTCGGAAATGAGGTCAATGGTGTCAGGCAGGATGTGGTCGATGAATGTGACTTTTGCCTGGAAATTCCCCAGTTCGGCACCAAACATTCTCTCAATGTCTCAGTCAGTGTCGGAGTAATCCTCTGGCATTTCCGCCTGCATTTTTTACGATAGGTTAATTAATTCGAAAATATTGGGTTTCATTTGGTTTTATATTTATATCTTTGTACGTTCCTTACGGAAATATGGAAAATTAAACGATATATTATGAAACCTATCAGATCAATCATTGCTGCTGCGGCAATTTTTACAATGGCCTCATGCGCATCCGACAAACCCCTTCCGCTCATCCCTGCGGATAATTTCCGTCAGACCGTGGACGGCAAAAATGTTGACCTTTATACACTGAAGGCCGGAGACCTTATCATGCAGGTGACCAATTTCGGCGGTCGTGTAGTAGCCTTGCAGACTCCTGACAGATATGGAAAATATGAAGATATAGTCCTGGGTTATAATAATCTGGACAATTATATCAATAACCCTGGGGAACGCTTCCTCGGAGCTGTGGTAGGCCCTTATGCCAACCGTATAGCCGGTGGTACATATACAATAGGCGACAATACCTATGCTTTTCCACAGAATAACAATGACAATACTCTCCATGGCGGTCTCAAAGGGCTTGACATGGTTGTCTGGGATGTCAAGGATGTTAATGACAGCATCATTGTCCTGACATATCTCCATCCCGACGGTCAGGACGGAATGCCGGGAAATCTGAACATAGAGATGACCTACTCTCTTACCTCGGCAAATGAGTTCAAAGTTGACTACAAGGCAGTTACGGATGCTCCTACCCATGTGAACATTTCTCACCATTCGTTCTTCAACCTCAAGGGAGAAGGCAACGGCACCATCCTCGACCACATAATGGTCATCAATGCTTCCAAAACCACTCCGGTTGACAATGAACTGATTCCTACCGGAGAAATCACCGACCTGACAGGCACTCCATTCGATTTCAGGGAGCCTCATGCCATAGGAGACAGAATCGGTCAGGAGAACGAACAGCTTGCAAACGGAGGCGGATATGACCATAACTGGATAATTGACAGGAAGTCAGACCATGACATCGAGTTTGACGCATCGGTATTCGATCCTTCTACAGGCCGTTTCATGGAAGTTTTCAGCGACCAGCCTGCCCTTCAGTTCTACAGCGGCAATTTCTTTGATGGCACGACAACGGGCAAATATGACAGGCCTCTGAGTTACCGTGAGTCCATTGCTCTTGAAACTCAGCTATATCCTGATACTCCTCACCATGAGAATTTCCCTTCCACTCTTCTCAACCCGGGTGAGACATACGTACATCACTGCATATACAGGTTCAGTACAAAATAACGGGCATGCGTCATCTTGACTGACAAATTGTCAGCAATTGGCCAGTGGCACCGCTTTTGTCCATGAGTCAGGCGTTCCGCACGAAATGGTTGCGGGGCGCCTGATTTGAATTAACAACATTAAAAATAAAAAATCATGATCAAACCATTGGCAGACAGGGTTGTAATCGAGCCGAAACCGGCCGAGACCCAGACAGCGTCAGGTCTTTATATTCCTGATACAGCGAAAGAAAAACCACAGCAGGGAACAGTTGTAGCGGCTGGCCCCGGAAAGAAAGATGAAGCGATGGAGGTTAAAGTCGGCGATGTTGTCATTTATGGCAAATATGCCGGAACCGAAGTTTCCGTTGACGGAAAAGACTACCTCATCATGAAGCAGTCTGACATTTTGGCAATCCTTTAATTATCATTTCGACTCTCCTTGGGTGTCATTTCGAGCTTTACGATGTCATTTCGAGCGAAGTCGAGAAATCTAAATCAACAAAACAATGGCAAAAGATATTAAATTCAATACCGAGGCCCGCGCCCAGATGAAAGCCGGCGCAGACGCCCTCGCAGATGCAGTCAAGGTTACACTCGGTCCTAAAGGACGTAACGTGGTTATTGACAAGAAATTCGGTGCTCCTCAGGTAACAAAGGACGGAGTAACCGTTGCAAAGGAAATCGAACTCGAAGACAGGTTCGCAAACATGGGTGCCCAGATGGTCAAGGAAGTTGCATCCAAGACCAACGAGCAGGCTGGTGATGGTACAACCACAGCTACTGTCCTCGCGCAGGCCATCATCAACGTGGGCCTGAAGAACGTGACGGCAGGTGCAAACCCTATGGACCTCAAACGCGGTATCGACAAGGCAGTTGAGGCTGTTGTCGTTTCACTCCGCGAGCAGAGCCAGGAAGTAGGCGAGGACTATGCCAAGATCGAGCAGGTCGGAACCATTTCAGCGAACAACGACAACTACATCGGAAAGCTCATTGCCGATGCAATGGCAAAGGTGAAGAAAGACGGTGTCATCACAGTCGAGGAGGCAAAAGGTACTGAGACTGAAGTGAAAGTCGTAGAGGGAATGCAGTTTGACAGAGGATATATCTCTCCATATTTCATGACAAACGGCGACAAGATGGAGTCTGTTCTGGATGCTCCTTACATCCTTATCACAGACAAGAAGATTTCCACAATGAAAGACCTTCTTCCTATCCTCGAACCTATCGCACGTGAAGGAAAATCTCTCCTTATCATTGCAGAAGATGTTGATGGTGAGGCTCTTACAACCCTCGTTGTGAACAAGCTCCGTGGTACGTTGAAGATTGCGGCCGTCAAGGCTCCGGGCTTCGGCGACCGTCGCAAGGAAATGCTTCAGGACATCGCCACACTGACAGGTGGCATCGTGGTTTCAGAAGAGAGGGGATTCACTCTTGAGAACACCGCTCCTGATATGCTCGGTAAGGCTGAGAAGGTTGTCATCACCAAGGACAACTGTACAATCGTGAACGGCCAGGGTGATGCAGAGGCAATCCAGGAAAGGGCTGCTACAATCCGCAAGCAGATTGAGACCACAACTTCAGACTATGACCGCGAGAAACTCCAGGAGCGTCTTGGCAAACTCGCAGGCGGAGTGGCTGTTCTCTATGTGGGTGCAGCAACTGAGGTTGAGATGAAGGAGAAGAAGGACAGGGTAGAGGATGCGCTCAGCGCTACCCGTGCTGCTGTCGAGGAAGGTATCGTACCGGGCGGCGGAGTCGCATACATCCGTGCTGCCGAGGCAATCAAGGACCTCAAGGGCGAGAACGAGGATGAGACTACAGGTATCCGTATCGTAGCCCGTGCAATCGAAGAGCCTCTCCGCCAGATTGCAGCCAATGCCGGTCTTGAGGGCAGCGTAATCATCAACAAGATTCGTGAGAACAGCGGCGATTTCGGCTACAATGCACGCACAGACGAGTACGTGAACATGTTCGAGGCTGGTGTCATCGATCCTACCAAGGTTTCACGTGTAGCTCTTGAGAACGCAGCTTCAGTTGCCGGAATGTTCCTCACCACAGAGTGCGCAATCGCTGACATCCCTGAGAAGGAGACGGCTCCTGCAATGCCTGCAGGCGGCATGGGCGGAATGATGTAATCTTCGTCCGGGAACGAAATTCAAATATAGCCATGCATGAGCATGGTTGGGACAAAATTGAGGGTGACTGCCGGTCTTTCGACTTGCAGTCACCCTCTTTTATATTGATTTTTGGAAATAAGACTCGCAAAATCGCCAGATTTTGTGTAAGTTTGCTTTTTGGCTAACATGATATTTATGGAACAGATACGACAGATACCTTACGGAGTGTCCGATT
>JBJFDE010000422.1:0-3818 GCA_051889855.1 Candidatus Cryptobacteroides sp.
TGGGGCGGCGCTGTTCTGTCCGGAAAGACCGGACTGGAATATCAAATATGACCATCTTGTATGTTATGCCAACTTCAGGGCCGGGACAATGACAAAAGAATGTTATGATATTTTCAACAGTCTGAACCTTTTCTGGTCTGTTAGTGATAATCCATTCACAGAGCCTATAATCCTGAAAAATAATGTGACTGGAGGACTTGGCACGTTTTGTATTGTGACAGTCACTAACAAGCGCATAGAATTTGCCCCTGTTACATTGGAAAATCAGTATTGACATCTGATTACAAAAATGGGCGTAATGGCCGGTTCGACCAGTGATGACTACGTTGTGCAGGACGTGGAAATATAATTTTTCGTAATATTATCTGGCTGATAAATGGCGGAGAAGTGCAAGATAATCCGTAACTTTGTGTGTTTGTTTGATTTTGGAATTATTATAAATAAAAATATATGAACAACAAAGCATGGATTATGGCAATCGCACTTATGGCGGCAGCCTGCAACAATCAGCCGGCACAGGAGAAGGTTCCGGCAATCGACCTGACAAATATTGACACTACCGTGGCACCGGGAGAGGATTTCTACACATACGCAACGGCCGGATGGCAGAAAAATCACCCGCTGAAGAAAGAGTTTTCCCGTTACGGTTCTTTCGATATCTTGCGCGAGAACAATGAAATACGTCTCAACGAACTTTTCAAGGGACTGACGGAACTCAAGACAAAGAAAGGAAGCGTGGAGCAGAAGATTGCTGACCTTTATACCATGGGGCTCGATTCTCTTCGCCTCAACAAAGAAGGCGCTTCACCTGTCCTGCCTTACCTTCAGGAACTTGAGGCAGTCTGCGATGCGGAAAGTTTTGCAAAGGCAATAGGCCAGATGGGGCTCTATGGAGAAGAAGGAGCCTGGGGCACGGGAGTGGACGCCGACCTGATGGACAGCAACAACAATGCACTCTATCTTGCGGAAAGCGGACTTGGCCTGGGTAACCGCGACTATTATCTCAATGAAGAAAATGCTGCCCTCCGCGAAGGATATGTGGCATTTCTGACCAAAGCATTCAGCCTTGCAGGATATGAAGATGCAGCCACAAGAGCAAAGAATGCGATGGATTTCGAGATGGCCATCGCAGTTCCATACTGGTCAATGGTGCAGCAGAGAAACTACGAGGCAATGTATAACCCGATGTCTTTCAATGAGATATTTGCAGCCTACCCTAATCTTCATCTGGACGTTTTCTTCGAGCAGCTGGGCATTGAGCCACAGGAGAAAGTCATCGTCATGCAGCCATCATATTTCGAGGCACTCAACAATATCGTATCATCGACAGACGGTGCAGTACTCAGACATTATCTTCAGGCAAACCTGCTCAGTTCAGCATGCGGAAGCCTGAGTGACGATTTCTATGAAGCATCATTCGAGTTCTTCTCAAAGCAGATGTCCGGCATTCAGGAGCAGAAACCTCGTTGGAAGAGGGCCATGACTGTACCTAACAGCATTCTCGGAGAGGCAGTCGGACAGATGTATGTAAAGAAATATTTCCCTGAGAAGGATAAGCAGAGAATGCTTGAAATCGTAAAGAACATCCAGGCAGGACTCGGACAGAGAGTTGCAGCGCTCGACTGGATGAGCGATGTGACCAAGGCCAAGGCTCAGGAAAAACTCTCTTCATTTACCGTGAAAATCGGTTATCCTGACAAATGGAAAGATTATTCATCGCTTTCAATCAATCCCGAGAACAGCTATTACGAGAATCTGCGCGCCGCATCACGCTGGTACACAGAGGATAACCTCGCAAAAATAGGAAAACCGGTTGACAAGGCAGAATGGGGAATGAGCCCTCAGACCGTGAATGCATATTACAACCCGACCACAAATGAGATTTGCTTCCCTGCAGGTATTCTCCAGCCACCTTTCTACAATTCGGATGCAGACGATGCAGTGAATTATGGAGCAATCGGAGTGGTAATCAGCCATGAGATGACCCATGGTTTTGACGACCAGGGACGTCTTTTCGACAAAGACGGCAACATGAACAATTGGTGGACAGACGAGGATGCAGATGCATTCAAGGCAAAGGCACAGGGCCTTGTTGACCAGTTCAACCAGATTGAGATTCAGCCTGGACTTATGGCAAACGGAGCTGCAACCCTTGGAGAGAATATCGCAGACCAGGGCGGACTCAGGATTGCTTACACCGCTCTTCAGAACTCGTTCAACGGTAAACATCCAGAGCCAATCGACGGATTCACTGCCGAGCAGCGCTTCTACCTTGCCTATGCTACACTTTGGGCACAGAACATCACACCTCAGGAAGAGCAGAGGCTGACACTTCTGGACGTCCACTCACTCGGACGCAACCGCGTTAATGCCACTCTGAGGAATATCGACACTTTCTTCGAGGCATTCGGAATCAAAGAAGGAGATGCAATGTATCGTCCTGAATCTGAAAGAGTTGTAATTTGGTAATCTTATGGACAGAAGAGATTTTTTGAGGTTGTCGGCAGCCGGACTGATTGGTCTGAGCATAGGACCGGCAGCCGATGCAGCTGAATCCCTCAGTGGGAAAAAAGGCAAACGGGGCAAGCATTCGAAGGATGGCAGCTATTCCGTGATTATCCTTGGCGACACCCATTATGACACCGCACCTGAAACATATTATCATACAGGATATTCCGATCCGAACCCGACAAGGGAGGCCAACCATCGCAAAGAGTTTGCGAGAAATGCCGAAATGTGGGCTGACAGATGTCCGAGGCTGGTCAAAAGAGCTGCCTGCCTTGTGGATGATAACACCAAACTTGTTTACCAGACCGGAGACATCATTCAGGGCGACACCGCCGGAGTGGATGCACAGGCAAAGATGCTTTCTGATGCCTTCGAATATCTTAAAGAAGCCATGGGAGCCACACCTCTTGTGACTGTTGCGGGAAATCACGACCTCAGGGGCAAGAAGGACTCCGAGGCCCGGGAAGGTTACAAGAAATTCATGCCGGAAAGGCTTTCAAAGGAGCTCGGCACTGAGGTAGATGGACTGGATTTTGCCTTCCGCATCGGGCCGGATGCCTTCATAGCAGTGAATTTCAACAAACCGGACGATGAAACCGTGAAAAGGCTTCTCAAGGAAACAGAGGGTGCGAGATACACGTTCATCCTTTGCCACGCCCCGGTTTTCCCTTATGACGGAAGCAAATACAGCGACTGGTACTACCACGGCAAGGACAAGGATAAAACTGCAAGGGATACGATGCGTGAACTGTTTGCAAAACGCAATGTAATTGTACTTTGCGGCCACACCCATTCCACCGAATTCCTTGACTGGTACGGTGACGGAGGAAGGATTACCCAAATGACTATGAACAGCGTGTGGAAAGACGAGGCTACCGGCCAATACAATGTCATGGCCGAGGGAATTGAGGGATATGGCGCAATCAGCGGCAGCGAACTTTTCGATGAGTTCCGTCCGGGAGTGAAAGGCTATTCATACGCCCGTTCAGCAGGATGCTACAAGATGAATGTCAGTGACGAGGGCATTACCGTTGATTTCTATGCCGGAGACTCTACCCGTCCGTCGGCGCATTTTGTTCTGAGATAGCAGTGACTTCACGTTTTTGTCCGGGAAATGATTGTTTTCCCGGACAAAATGTATTTTTTTCGCCATTTGTCCGGAAAATAGTGGTTTTCCCGGACGAATTGGGATAATTGCCCAAAAAAGTTTGTAGATTCAAAAAACATTACTACCTTGCAAACAGTATTCAATAAATTCTAAACTACCTATGAAACGACTGTTTTTTTTTGTAATTATCTGCACCCACCTT
>JBJFDE010000423.1:0-3815 GCA_051889855.1 Candidatus Cryptobacteroides sp.
AGGACCTGAGGTTTTATATCAACAAGGGCGAGCAGGATTATGGCAATTCGGACTATGACTATGCAAAAGAGCAGGATAGTGTAGCCATTGAAGGCAAGGATGACATCGTGGCCGAGAAGGGTTACTTCATCCTTCCTTCACAACTTTTTGAAAATGTCAGGGCCAAGGCTGCCAGCGATGAAAACTTGAATGTCACTCTTGCACAAGTATTTGACTCCATCGAAGGCTCTGCCAACGGAACTCCGAGCGAGGATGATTTCAAAGGCCTGTTCGATGATATCGATGTCAACAGCAAAAAACTCGGCAACACCGTAGCGGAGCGAAACAACAAGCTCTGCAAGATTATGGAGCGCATCGGCGACCTGAAGCTGGGCAACTTGCAGGACAACACCATCGATGCCTTCGGAGATGCCTACGAGTTCCTGATGACGATGTACGCCAGCAATGCCGGCAAGTCCGGAGGTGAATTCTTCACCCCGCAGGAAGTAAGTGAACTTCTCGCCAGAATCGTAACCACAGGCAAGACTCAGGTTAACAAGGTTTATGACCCGGCCTGTGGCAGCGGCTCCCTTCTTCTGAAGTTCGCCAAGATACTCGGCCCCGAAAACGTGCTCAACGGATTCTATGGGCAGGAAATCAATATCACGACCTACAACCTCGCCAGAATCAATATGATTCTGCACAACGTGGGATTTGAGAAATTCGACATTGCTCTCGGCGACACCCTGCTCAATCCTTATCACTGGGATGACCAGCCGTTCGATGCGATTGTCTCCAATCCTCCATACAGCACCAAGTGGGAGGGTGACGAGAATCCGTTGCTGATCAACGATCCAAGATTTGCGCCTGCAGGAGTGCTTGCGCCGAAGAGCAAGGCTGACCTTGCATTTACTATGCATATGCTCCATTGGCTTTCGACCAATGGTACTGCTGCAATTGTCGAGTTTCCGGGAGTGCTCTATAGAGGCGGTGCTGAAGGGAAAATTCGTAAATACTTGGTGGACAATAACTATGTAGATACAGTTATCCAACTGCCGGACAACCTCTTTTTCGGAGTTACTATTGCGGTGTGCATCATAGTGCTCCGCAAGAACAAGAGCGAGGCGAAGACTCTGTTTATCGATGCATCGGGCGAGTTCGTGCATGAGGGCAATAAGAATAAGCTTTCTGACGAGAATATTGCCCGTATCCATAAGGCCTACGCAGACAAGACGGACGAGGCGCATTTCACGAAGCTGGTGGATAATAGTGCGATTGCGGAGAATGACTACAATCTGTCGGTTTCGTCATACGTTGAGCAGGAGGACAAGAGGGAGAAGATTGATATTGTGGAGCTTAACGGGCGCATCGAAAAGATAGTTGCCCGCGAGAACGAACTCCGCACTGCGATTGATGCAATTATAAAGGATTTGACGATATGAGTGAGATAAGCGACATGATTCAGCGGCTCTGCCCGGACGGGGTGGAGTATAGGAAGTTGGGGGAACTTGGTTCTTTTTATGCAGGACTTTCTGGAAAATGCAAAGATGATTTCAAGGATGGGAATGCGATGTTTATCAATTATTTGAATGTGTATTCAAATCCATCTTTAAATCTTGATGTTCAGGAGAAGGTTCGAATATATGAAGGGGAGAAACAGAATACTATTCAACAAGGTGATCTTTTATTTACAGGATCCTCCGAAACTCCAGATGAGTGTGGGATGTCGTCAGTTGTAATTGAGCAACCACGTGAGAATGCGTATCTTAACAGTTTCTGTTTTGGGTTAAGGTTATTCAATCTGGAGAAATTTGATCTGATATACCTTAAGCATCTATTAAGAAGCACCGAAATTAGAAAAATGATTTCAGGAACAGCAAGTGGAGTAACCAGATTCAATGTTTCAAAGAAGAGGTTTGCTTCAGTGAGCATTCCTGTACCACCTTTGGAAGTTCAAAGAAAAATTGGCGAGGTACTCGACAATTTTTCGGAGCTTACAGCGGAGCTTACAGCGGAGCTTACAGCGGAGCTTACAGCTCGGCAGAAACAGTATGAGTACTACCGCGATAACCTCCTGAATTTCAATAGGGGGGGGCAAGTAAATGATGCTTATTTTAATGATATTTGTTCTTACATAAGAGGGGTGACATATAACAAGAGTAAGGAAGTTCTAACAGGAAATGATGGTTGGAAGGTACTTCGAGCAAATAACATTTCGCTGAGTACCAATACTCTTAATTTTGATGATATAAAGGTTATTGATTGGAGCGTTAAAGTGAATAACCAGCAAAACTTAAAGAAAGGTGATATAATTATTTGCGCAGGTAGTGGAAGTAAAGAGCATGTAGGGAAGGTGGCTTACATCAATGATGATATGGATGGTTTTACTTTTGGAGGATTTATGGCTGTAATTAGAGTGAATCAGAATGCGATGTCTAAATATGTCTTCCAAGTGCTAAAAAGTCGCTTGTTTAAAGATTATTTAGCGTATGCAATAGATTCGTCAACCATCAATAACTTAAATTCGTCCGTAATGAATGGATTCTCTTTCCCTCTTCCATCATTAGCAGAGCAAAATCGGATTGTATCTATACTCGAAGAATTTGATACTCTTGCGAATGACCTCACCTCCGGCCTCCCTGCGGAAATTAAAGCCCGTCAGCAGCAATACGAATATTACAGAGATCAACTATTGACATTCAAAAGAGCAAACTAAATGACACAACTCAACATTATATCCCAGAACCCGGAGAGCACTCTGGTATCGGAATTCAAGCGTGATGACAAACGCGAGCGCAGCTATCAGAGCGAGGCTGCCCTCGAAGCGGCATTCATCCGCCAGCTTCAGGAGCAGGGATACGAATACCTCCCGATAGTCGATGAAAAGTCTCTCATCGGGAATCTTCGCACCCAGCTGGAACGCCTCAACGAATTCAAATTCTCCGACTGCGAGTGGGACCTCTTCTTCAAGATGGTCCTTGCCAATCAGAATGACGGGATAGTTGAGAAAACAAACACGATTCAGAACGACTCAGTAAAAGTCCTCTCGCTGGTTGACGGCGGCAAGGACGGAGTCAGCTTCCGCAATATCAAGCTCATAGACAAGGATGACATCCACCGCAACAGCCTGCAGGTCATCAATCAATATGTCGTTGAGAACGGAGCCCGATCCAACCGTTACGATGTCACCATCCTCGTAAACGGCCTGCCACTCGTGCACGTTGAACTCAAAAAGCGCGGAGTGGACCTCAAGGAGGCCTTCAATCAAATCAACCGCTACCAACGCGACTCCTTCTGGGCAGGTAGCGGCCTGTTCGAATACGTCCAGCTCTTCGTCATAAGCAACGGCACTTTCACCCGTTACTACTCCAACACCACCCGCAACGCCCACGTAAGGAAGGCGAACGAACTTAAAGCCAAGAATTCTACCAAGAGCACAGGCAGCTTCGAGTTTACCTCATACTGGGCAGACGAGAAAAACAAGGTCATCACTGACCTCGTGGACTTCACAAGCACCTTCTTTGCAAAGCATACCCTGCTCAATGTCCTCACCAAGTTCTGCGTATTCACCGCAGAGAAGGACCTTCTGGTGATGCGCCCATACCAGATTGCTGCAACGGAGAAAATCCTTCAGCGCATCCTGATTGCTTCGTATGACAAAAAACGTCTCGGCACCACTGCGGCTGGCGGATATATCTGGCACACCACCGGAAGTGGCAAAACTCTCACTTCTTTCAAGACTGCGCAGCTCGCTTCCAAGATGGACGGCATAGACAAGGTGCTCTTCGTGGTGGACCGCAAAGACCTTGACTATCAGACGATGAAGGAGTACGACC
>JBJFDE010000424.1:0-3808 GCA_051889855.1 Candidatus Cryptobacteroides sp.
GTATTAGTAATTCGGCTGCAAAGATAGATTTTTTTGACCACAAAAACGGTTCTTTTGCCACAATGCCCGTCAATTTGGACAAAAGTTCCCCCAATCTGTTGCGGTTTCGGATGCATATAGATAATTTTGCACAAAATTCAGATTTGAAATTCATATCTGCAGAACAAGGATTATTAATTTTAAAATAAGAGACATGGGACTTCTTGACGGAAAGGTCGCACTTATCACAGGTGCGGCAAGGGGAATCGGAAAGGCAATTGCTTTGAAATATGCATCGGAAGGCGCTGACATTGCTTTCACCGACCTGGTTATCAATGAGGCAGCAGAAGCTACCTTGAAAGAAATCGAAGCATTTGGAGTAAAGGCAAAAGCCTATGCATCGAATGCCGCTGATTTCGAACAGACGCATACAGTAGTAAATGAGATATTGAATGAATTCGGTCACATTGACATTCTGGTGAACAATGCCGGAATCACAAAGGATGGACTCATGATGAGAATGTCTGAGCAACAGTGGGACGCGGTACTGACAGTCAACCTCAAATCTGCATTCAATTTCATCCACGCCTGCACACCGATTATGGCTAAACAGCGCGGAGGAAGCATCATCAACATGTCATCCGTTGTCGGAGTATCAGGAAATGCCGGACAATGCAACTATTCTGCTTCGAAAGCCGGCTTGATCGGCCTTGCAAAATCCATTGCAAAAGAGATGGGCCCACGAGGAATCCGCGCCAATTGCATCGCCCCAGGCTTCATTATCACTGACATGACCAACGCCCTTCCGGAGAAAGTCCGTCAGGAATGGGAAACAAAAATACCTCTCAGACGTGGTGGTACACCTGAGGATGTCGCAAATGTGGCACTTTTCCTCGGAAGTGATTTATCATCATATGTGAGCGGACAGGTTATACATTGCTGCGGTGCGATGAACTGCTGATCATATTTAATATCGCATCTGCGCTGAACCTAAACCGATCCGGGAGCCTGTCTGAAAAGTCAGGCTTCTTTTTTTGTCACATTTTTCTCTTTTAATCAGTCATGTCAACTTTTAAGCGATTTTTCTGATATATCTTTCTTATCTTGCCGGCATGAAACGAAATGGTCTGGCATATTTGGCGGAACTTGTATTCCATGCTCTAAGGGCACTGGCAGATGTCCTTATGCCGCGCTTTTGTCTGGTGTGCGGCAAACGTCTGCTGGCCGGAGAGAGAAAATTGTGTTTGACTTGCCTGGCAGATATTCCATATACATTGTTCGAGAAGCGGAGCCGCAATCCGATGGCAGACAAACTCAACCGTCTCATTGCTGAAGATGGAGGGCCAAAGTGCGAATACAGTTATGCCACAGCACTGTTCCTGTACAGCAATGCTGCAGGATACAGGCATATTCCACACCATATTAAATATCATTCAGATGTGTATCTGGGAGAAATGTTCGGGCATATTCTTGGAGACAGGATTGCCTCAAGTCCTCATTTTCAAGACATTGATGCAGTCATACCAGTTCCGCTTCACTGGACAAGGCAGTTTGCCCGAGGATACAATCAGGCAGAGGTAATTGCGAAGGCCGTTGCCAGGCAGACAGGCAAGCCGCTTCGTACGGATTTGTTATACCGATGCCGGAGAACGAAAACCCAGACAAAGCTGGACATACCAGACAAGGCGGCAAATGTATCTGGAGCCTTTGCTGTCAGACGAGGATCATCGGCAGAGGGGATATCGCATGCATTGATTGTAGATGACACATTCACCACAGGATCGACAGTTTATTCCTGTTACAAGATATTGAGGACGTCTCTTCCTCCTCCGGCAAGAATCAGCGTCGCTTGTCTCTGCTACGTCGGATGAAAATCTTGCTGCGTGGAATGAAATAGTATTTGACGACATCGTTTGCAACATCATCATTCTTCACGACGACATAATCGGCCTTGCGACAAGCCCTTTTATAGCGAATATTGTAATAATGGCGCTGCAGCCAGTTGTAACGATGATGCCTTTGGCTGAGAAAACTCAAATCTTCGACTGGAGCGACCTTTTGTCCATCGATTTTTATAATATAATGCCTCATGATATGTCAATCCAGATATGCAAATTTATATTATTTTTGCGAAGTGTATCATTTCTGCATGTAATAATATGAAAAATATATCATTGGGACACATAGTATTGCTTTGGGTCATCGGTCTGGCAGTCTTTTTTCCTTTCAGAGCAGAAGGCCAGACTCCTATACCTGATTTCAACATAAGACAGTCAATGGACACTGATTTCATGCTCATGAGACAGAATGAGATTCCGACATTCCGTCATACCTATGATGATTGGATTCAGTATGCCCCGGGAGTTGCCGTAGTTGGCCTGAAAGTATCGGGAATGCCCGGAATGACCAAAGTTGGAAGGTTTGCCGTTTCAAGCGCTTTTTCCGTTGCCATCATGACTGCGGTGGTCAATGGCGTGAAATACACGGTAAAAAGGGAAAGGCCTGACCTTAGCGCCAAGAACTCGTTTCCGTCAGGACACTCGGCCACAGCATTCATGACCGCGACAATCCTGCATAAGGAATATGGATGGAAATATCCGTGGATCAGCATCCTGGGCTATACGACAGCGACTGTGACAGGAGCCTCAAGAATTCTTAACAACAAGCATTGGATGAGCGACATAATCGGCGGAGCAGCAATCGGCATAGGCAGCGTCCATCTTGGATATTACCTTACAGGGCTGATATTCAAGGAGAAAGGTCTGCAGGAAGGATGGCACAGACATCTGGTATATATAGACGATAATCACAAATACTGGGGTGCGGACCTCAAATGCGGACGGCGATTCATCCTGTCTAATAAAGACAATAAGGATAATTCCATTTTGCCATTCAGGGGATCTGTGGCATCGGCGGAGGTGGAGATACCACTGATGCCAATGACAGGAATCATTGCCAATCTTGGATGCAATTCATTGGTTTTCAAGAACAACACATCGATGAATGCATATAATGCGCTTGCCGGTCTGTATTGGACTCTTCCGTTTGCACGGATTCTGGAAGTGCAGGCAAAGGGGGCAATAGGTTATGCATGGCATAAATTGGGAAATGGCATTGATGTACAACTTGCGGCATCTTTCAACATCCTTGCAGGTGAGAATTTCAAAATGAAGGCTTTCGCCGAGTATGAAACTTTCAGTTTCTCTGAGCAAAAGCCTTTCTTGAATTCATTTGTCCTGGGTTGGTCCACCGGATTCTGCTGGTAGGATTTTGGAACTATACAACGCGTACTTTGAAGATTGCTTTGTGGATTGTTCCTTCACCGATAAGTGGAGCATGTGCCATTTCCGGCGCGAAAGTTATCACTTCTCCAATCCCGGCTTCGATTGTCTGCTCAACAGGATCTGAATAGAATAGGATATCTTTGACAGGGTCCATCTCGCCGACTGGATCCTTGCATTCACTGCGTGGTTTGACTCCGAAGATTTCACCTTTTGACAGTGGAATCTGTATGTCAATATACTTGTCATGCACTTCTAGGCGTGCCTGCTGAGGTGTTTTCATCGTAGAATCGACAATATTGACAAATAGGTTTTCTCCGTCGATGAAATGCTTTCCATTCTCAAGAGCATTGAGGTCTGTAGTGCGGATGAACTCCATAGCTTTGGCATAATAGGGGTTCTGCATCAATTTTTCTTCCATAACAAAAGGGTTGAATGGTTAAACGGTATAAATAATTTGTGCGAATCTACAAAATTTGTCTTACCTTTGCAACGGATTGCTCTGGTGTTGGAATTGGTAGACAAGAGGGACTTAAAATCCCTTGCCC
>JBJFDE010000425.1:0-13965 GCA_051889855.1 Candidatus Cryptobacteroides sp.
AGACAGGATACAGTTTAAAACCTTGGTAAAAGGTTCATTTGAAAGCAGTGTTGCAGCAGTCTTATTTCTTGCCCTGATCCAGCCATTCGGAATCGACAGAATGCAGCAGGGGAGACTTTTCTATCTCTTTGTAATCGGGATAATCATTTTCTGTACAGGGATGTTCTCCTCCTTGATTGCCAATCTGATTGTCAGCAGGATTGCCGGTGAACGTTATGATGAACCGAAATCTGGCTATCTCTGCCTGCTGTTGACTTTCGTAATCAACGTTCCGATTATGGCTTTTTTCCTGGCTCATTGGGACTCTTATTTTTTCAATGAACCATTCTCCCGTCTAATGTATGTCACTTTTCTGAAGTGGATTGCCTTGCTGGCACTTTTTATCTTTATCTGGCAATGCCTTCTGGTAAAGAAATCATATCTGCAACGGGAACTGGATGATGTCAGGGCATTGAATGCCAGTCTGGAAAAAAGACAAGAAGAACTGATGTCTTCGGATGCCCGGTCACAGCATTCTCAAAAATGCGTTCTCAAAGGGCAGACCAGCACCTCTTCGCTTGAAGTGGAGATTGACAATATTGTTTACATCGAGTCGATTGCGAATTACGCGGATGTCTGCTACATGCAGGGGGACAATCTTTGTCACAAGACTCTGCGCACCACTCTGAAGGCTCTGCGTGAGGCTCTTGGCGAGGACAATTCTCTGGTCCAGTGCCACCGTGCCTTCATCATCAACTTGAATTTCGTCCTTACGATTGAAAAGGCTCCCAACGGATGCCAGCTTCAGCTCTTCGGAATGGAGAAACGCATTCCCGTTTCGCGCAGCAATGCTCCCGCTATCAGGCAGAAGCTCAGCTGACAAAACAAAAAGCCGCATTTCTGCGGCTTTTTTGTCGAGATGACGTGACTCGAACACGCGACCCCTACGTCCCGAACGTAGTGCGCTACCAACTGCGCTACATCTCGATTCCTTGGTTCTGTGCGGTAATTTCTTCGTTGTCCTCCTTCTTCAGTCGGTCATTACCAAGAGGTAACTCCCTCCATCATCAGTCGTCCGCCTTGAACTTCCTCGTACATAACCTGCGGACTTATTGTCTGTGCGGTAATTTCTTCGTTGTCCTCCTTCTTCAGTCGGTCATTACCGGGAGGTAACTCCCTCCTTCATCAGTCGTCCGCCTTGAACTTCCTCGCACATAACCTGCGGACCTATTGTCCGTGCGGTAATTTCTTCGTTGTCCTCCTTCTTCAGTCGGTCATTACCAAGAGGTAACTCCCTCCATCATCAGTCGTCCGCCTTGAACTTCCTCGTACATAACCTGCGGACCTTTTAACGAAAGAAGCAGCCTCGTTGGACTGCTTCTTTCCAGCTATAAGAAAACCTTTAAGGTCAGCTTTCTTTATGAAAGTTTATTGATATAGACTGCGATACCACTTTTGAGGTTTGCAGCTTTATTCTTGTGAATCACACCAATCTTAGCAAGTTTGTCAATCATTGCGTAAACTTTAGGAGCGTTAGCTTCTGCTGCTGCTTTGTCGGTGGTATTTCTCAACGCACGAATTGCGTTCCTTGTAGTCTTTGCATAATATTTATTATGCAATCTGCGCCTCTCGCTCTGGCGATAGCGCTTGTCTGCTGAAGCGTGGTTTGCCATTGTTTTTATTTTTTATATTTCTTGTAGTGGGTAGGGGAATCGAACCCCTATTGCAAGAATGAAAATCTTGAGTACTAGCCGTTATACGAACCCACCTTGCCGACCATTTTTATCAAATGGTAGTGCAAAGGTATGAAATGTTTCTTAATTGACCAAATTTTTTTTAACATTTTCTTACCTATATTTTTATGAATTAGTTTATTCCTTTTCGGAAGAAGCCCATTCGAATGAGTACAAAATGGACTCTACTTGCCTGAGGTAGTGGCGTTTATCATACTTAGGCGCATAGACGAAAGCCTCCATGACAATCACTTCGGTTCCGTCCTGATTATAGAAAGCATGGGCTACAAAAGGTCCTCCCATGTAGTCGTTATATACTTCCCAATATCCCCGGATATTTGCAAAATCACGTCCCTTGTATTTCAGATATTCGATTGACGGCCTTGCAAAACTGCTTGTCACCATATATGTGTTTTCAAACATTCCAGGCACGTTCTCCTTCAGCATATCGGCATTCACTGCAAGAATATTGTCCAGACTGAGCATCTCCTTTCCCTGCTCCACCGGGTACTTATATATAAGGATGCCCTGGCTTACCTGAGTATCGTATGAAACCCAGATGAAATTGTCGGTTTTCTTCTTCAGCCTGTATCCGGATGGGAAATGAGGTGAACCGCCAACCATCGCGCTAACGACAGGGGCAATGCCACGCTCCTCATACTTTTTTGCATTCTGGATGATTCTGTCCCTTTCAGCCTGCTCAAGAGTAGTGACAATCTTCCTTGAATTCTCTTTGAACAACTCGACTGCCGACTCACTGTCAGAGGCATTTACCCTGATTACGCACTGCGGAGCGGCCCACAAATCCTGTTGGAGCACAACACCCGGCTCAGTCACCTTCGAGCTGATATTTACGATTATGATATTGCGGTGAATCTGGAACATGCTCCCGAATCCTCCCGGAGCGACATCCACCAAAGTATAAAGAGGCTCCCTTTGAGGCAGGAACGGACAGTCACTCGCCAGAGTGTCCCTGATTACAGTTCCGACTGCGCCTTCCCATTCGCCTTTGTCAATTACGACAATCACCTCTCCGGCCTTTCCGCTGATGTTTGGTAGCAAAGCCTTTTTCCTGTTGTTGCCGCATGAAACAACCGTCAGACAAAGGAAAGCAAGAACAAGATAATTTAAAAATCGTTTCATAATCGTATCAGTTTTGTGTTTTTTCATATTTATCAGAACATCTTGAACAACCTTGCAATGTCGTTTCCGAATGCAAGGAACATAAGTCCGAAAATGAGAATCATGCCCACAATCTGCATTGCATACATGAACTTGTCACTCGGCTTTCTTCCTGTAATCATCTCATACAGAGTGAAAACGACATGTCCTCCGTCAAGAGCCGGAATCGGCAGCAAGTTCATGACACCGAGCATGATTGAAAGCAGGGCAATAATATTGAGGAACTCGAACCAGTTCCAATTTGAAGGGAAAATCTGACCAATGGCGATGAAACTTCCAACTGACTTGTATGCTCCGGTACTTGGCGTTGCGACAAGTTTCAAATCCTTCAGATAGCCTCCGATAGTATCGAAAGTCATGTTGAATCCGGCCGGTATGGCAGAAAGCACAGAATATTCCTTTGTCCGGATACTTGGCATCTGTAGCTGAACTCCTAGCATGCCGGTGGAATCCACCTGGAGCAGCATATCCAGAGTATCTGCATCCCTTACAACAGAAGCGGCTATGCTGCTTGAGGCATTTTCACGTAAAATCTTCCTTGCATCCTGGACAAAACGTATGTCTTTCCCATCCAGACCGACAATCCTGTCTCCCGGCTTGAGTCCCGCTCCGATGTTGACGGAAGACTCAGGCAGAGCCGAAATGATGAAAGGAATGGCAATGTCAAACATACCCGGAGTATTCAGGACTTCCGGCAGAAGAGAATGGTCAATGTAAATGTCAAGTGTGTCGCCATCACGCAGCACGGTAGCCTTGCTTGCGGTCTGCCTTGCAAGGTCTGCCTGAAGCATGCCGAAATTTTCAGGCACATAATCGTCAAACTTCAAAATCCGGTCACCGCTGCGGAACCCCATGTCGTATGCCAAGTCATTGACGTATATGCAGTTATCTTCGTTGCTGTAATAGTTCTGTCCCCAGATTGCAAGAATGCCGGAATATACGGCGATGGCAAGGATGAAATTGAAAAGCACACCGCCAATCATTACAAGCAGCCTCTGCCATGCAGGTTTGGACCTGAACTCCCATGGCTGGGCTTCATGCTTGGTGAACTCGGTATCCATGGACTCGTCCACCATACCCGAAATCTTGCAATAGCCACCTAAAGGAAGCCATCCGATTCCATATTCAGTCTCTTTTTCTGCAAGTTTGGGAAACAGTTTTGAAAACCATCCCGTCTTGGTACTCAGAAGCTTGACTCCGGAAACATCAAAGAAAAGGAAAAACTTGTCAACTCTGATTCCGAACAATTTGGCAAAAGTGAAATGTCCGAGCTCATGGATTACAATCAGTATGGAAAGAGCAAGTATAAGTTGCAGAGCTTTTATCAATGCTGTCATTTACAAAAGATTATAGAACCTTCCTGCCTGCTTTGGCCCTGATCATCTCATTGGCCTTGGCAAGAATGGTATCGTTAGTTTCAAAAATCATATCAAGGTCGCACGCCACTGCAAAATCCGGACCTGCCATACATTCGGCCACAATATCGGTAATATCATAGAATCCGATCTTGTCCTGAAGGTAGGCTGCAACTGCGGCTTCATTGGCTGCATTCATTATGCATGCCATGTTCCCGCCCTTCTCAAGTGCCTGATATGCAAGGCCAAGAGCAGGGAAGCGCTCCAAATCCGGAGCATAGAAAGTCAAACTGCCCAATTCAGCAAAATTCAATTTTTTATTTGACAGATTCAGCCTCGAAGGGAAACAGAGCGCAAACTGGATGGGCTCCCTCATATCCGGATGCCCCATCTGGGCAATTACCGCCCCGTCGGCATATTCCACCATGGAATGGATGATAGATTCCGGATGTATGACCACATTTATTTTCTCTCCCGGGGTGCCGAACAGCCATCTTGCCTCGATTATTTCAAGGCTTTTGTTCATCATGGTTGCCGAGTCTATGGTAATCTTGGCACCCATGTTCCATTTCGGATGTTTCAGTGCTTCATTTTTCGTCGCACTGGCAATCTGTTCCCTTGTCCAGTTACGGAACGGGCCTCCCGAAGCAGTCAGGTGTATCCTTTCCATATCGGCCCCTGCCGAACCCATAAGGCACTGGAATATAGCCGAATGTTCGGAATCTACGGGCAATATCCTTGCATTGTTGGCTGCGGCAAGTTCCATTACCATCTGTCCGGCAGCGACCAGAGTCTCCTTATTTGCCAGTGCGATGGTTTTCCCGGCTTTTATTGCCGCGACGGTGGAAGCGAGACCGCTGAACCCGACCATTGAAGTGAGCACGATGTCGATATTGTCGCCCCCTGCCAGATCGCAGACGGAGTTCATTCCCGCGAATACCTTTATGTAATGTGGTTCGAGAGCTTCCTTGACTTCCTGATATTTGTCTTCATTGCAGATTACAACGGCGTTGACATCGAATTCCAGAGCCTGTCTGACTAGAAGCTCGGAACTGTTGTTGGCTGTCAGCAATTCCACCTCGAACAATTCCCTGTGCTGCCTGATTACATCCAGGGCCTGTCTTCCTATCGAACCTGTCGAACCAAGAATGGCAATGTGTCTTTTTTCCATACCTTTACCAATGTGGTTATATAATGTCAAAAGCATCAGAAATTAATATACAAGGTCGGATCGACCGTCTCACCATTGTGCCAGAGCTCGAAATGCAGGTGGGCTCCGGTGGTTTCGGTGCCGGTATTCCCAAGAAGGGCTATCGGTGTTCCGGCGCTGACCTTGTCTCCCGTTTTTTTCAGGAGTTTCTCATTATGTCTGTAAATGGAGATTATATCCCCGGCGTGTTGTATCTGGATGCTGTTTCCTGTCTCCTGGTTCCATTCCGCAGATATCACCGTGCCGTCGAGGATGGCCTTGACCACAGTACCGGAAGGTGCGGTAACATCTATGTATGGGTGAAAATCAGGGTCATAACCTTGAGATATGACACCTTTTACCGGTGTGAAGAAATGCAGGCCTTCAATCGGAAGCTCCCTCTTCCGGCGAGACGAAATCTCAAACTGTTCCTCTTCCTTGACCTGCTCTCTCATCAATGAATCCTTGCTCTGGAGAGATGCCTCGTCCGAAATGGCACGTTCAGCTTTCTTCGCATTTATCAGGCTGTCAATCTTTATCGGTTCGCGGCCTTCTACAGTTCGTCTCAGGTTTTCCGAATAAAGTTCCCATTTGAATATCACATTTTCCAAAGAATCAATCCGGATGGCATTCTGGATTGCAGCCCTCTTGGATCTCTCATCCGGATAGCCGGGAATGAAAGACCTGATGGGTGTGAATGCAATCAGGCAGAAAATTATGGCTGTAAGGCAGACTAATGTGCTGATGACCGCCACTACAAGTCCGCTTCTTGTAAAATGAAGGGTCAGAAACTGTTCGTGGGTATTGTCGTTTATTACCGCAATCCTGAAATTGCGGACTTTGTGGTCCTTGTTATCTTTGATTTTGTTGTTCAGTGCCATAAATTTTTTATCTTTGCGTCCGATATGGACAGGATTATAGGCATAGATTACGGTAGAAAACGGGTCGGTGTAGCAGTCAGCGACCCGCTCGGCATCTTTGCCTCTGCCCTTGAAACGGTACAATCTGCAAAGATAATAGAATATCTCAAAAGTTATTCTGAAAAAGAACATGTGAGCCGATTTGTCGTTGGCATGCCGAGAAATATGGACGGTGCTCCGTCTGAAGCTGCCAAAGATGTGGAAGTTTTCCTCAGGCAGCTTGCAAAGGCTTTCCCTGACATTCCGGTGACTCTTGAAGACGAACGATTTACGTCTGTTCTTGCGCATCGCGCGATGATTGACGGCGGAATGAAAGCCTCCGCAAGGAAGGACAAGGAATCCGTGGACAAAATAAGTGCTGCCATCATCCTCCAGAGCTATATGGACAGGACTTCAGGCTCTCGTTCCACCTTCGATCCTACACTTGTACCGGACTCGCTGTCCACAAAAACATCCAGGACGGGACGCAGGAAATAGTTCCGTATTTCTTTGATTATAATAATATTAGTTATGATATTGCCTATTTATCTATATGGGTCGGAAATTCTTCGCAATGAGAATGTAGATGCCGACCTGAATGAAAAGGAAGCCATAGCAAAGCTTGTGGCTGACATGAAAGAAACACTCAAAGTCGCAGATGGATGCGGACTTGCAGCCCCTCAGGTTGGAGTCAACAAAAGAATACTCATAGTGGACGGAAGGGACCTTGCCGACACTTATGAAGATTTGAAGGATTTCACCAGGACTATGATAAACCCTGTGCTTGTCGAGGAAAGTGAAAAGATGTGTGACTATTCTGAAGGCTGCCTGAGTGTTCCGGGCATATACGCGGAAGTAAGCCGCCCGGAGATTATCAAAGTAAAATACTATAATGAAGATTTTCAGGAAGTTGTGGAGGAATTCTCCGGCTTTGCGTGCAGGATGGTGCAACACGAGATGGATCATCTTGACGGTAACCTTTTCGTTGACCGTATCTCTCCGATAAGACGCAAGATGGTAAGCCGCAAGCTCCAGGCAATATCAAAAGGAACAGTGACAACAAGGTATAAATCAAAGAGATAGTTGTCATCCAATAATAACGAACAAAACACAGACACAATGAAAAAAGTTAGAGTATTCGCACCTGCATCTATCGCCAACATGGGATGTGGATTCGATGTCATCGGTCTTGCACTTGATGAGGTCGGAGATATTTTGGAAATAACTGCAAGTGAAGGAGATGGACTTACTATAACCAATATAAGCGGTGTTCCGATTCCTGAAGACATAGAAATGAATGTGATTACTCCGGTGGTACGTTCATTCCTCAGGAAAATTGGCCAGAAGGCACAGATTGACGTAGTGATTTGTGAAAAAATCTATCCTGGTTCCGGTATTGGTTCAAGTGCGGCATCATCTGCAGCGGCTGCCTATGGAATGAACGAACTGTTCGGATGTCCTCTCTCCGACGAGGAAGTGGTGGTTTGTGCCATGGAAGGAGAAAACCTTGCCAGCGGTGGCTATCACGCCGACAACGCAGCACCGGCGGTGATGGGCGGTATCGTGCTCATCAGGGGCTATGAGCCTCTTGACCTTATCCAACTTCCGGTTCCGGGAAATTTCTATTGCGCTGTGGTTCATCCACATATCGTTGTAAGTACGAAAGAGGCCAGGGAGATTCTCCCTAAGGCCGTCCCTATGCACGATGCTGTCCGCCAGTGGGGAAATGTCGGAGGTCTGGTTGCCGGTCTCTGCACAGGCAACATCAAGCTCATAGGACATTCCATGCAGGACTTTGTAGCAGAGCCATATAGAAAGCAGTTCATACCTGGGTTTGACGAACTCAGGGAAAAAATACTTGCAACCGGAGCACTTGCAATGAACATATCCGGTTCAGGACCATCAGTATTTGCCCTGTGCGACCATAAGGCGGTCGCAGATGCTTCCGGAAAAATCCTCAAGGATCATTTCGATGCGATGGGTACCGGTTGTGAGGTATATGTAGTGAAAGTGTCCAACAAAGGAGCGAAGCTCACTCATCTTACTATCTGATTATGAGATATTTCAGTACGCGGGATACAAAACGCGAGAAGGCTTATGCGCTCAAGGAGGCAGCCTTCATGGGACTCGCGCCCGACGGCGGACTTTTCATGCCTGAATACATCCCTCAGGTCGATTTGGACAAAGTGGCTGCCCTTTCTGCTTCTTCTTACAGGGAAATGGCGACATACCTGGCTTCACTCTTTTTCGGTGACGACATTCCTGCTGACAGACTGGAAGCCATCGTCAGCAAAGCCTATGATTTTGAATGCCCGCTGGTGAGTCTGGCCTCCGGGGTCAATGTCCTCGAACTTTACCATGGCCCGACCCATGCTTTCAAAGATTTTGGAGCGAGATTCATGGGAGGAATGCTGGGATATCTGAGTGAAGGCTCGGACAAACTGACTGTGCTGACTGCAACTTCTGGCGATACAGGAAGTGCAGTAGCCGCCGGTTTCCACAATGTCCCCGGGGTCGAGGTTGTGGTGCTCTACCCGCAAGGCAAGGTGAGTCCGCTGCAGCAGGCCCAAATGACAACTCTCGGCGGAAATATCAGACCACTGTGTGTCAGAGGCTGCTTTGATGACTGTCAGGCGCTTGTCAAAGCTGTGTTCAATGACGTTGATTTCAGACACAACCATTATGTCACTTCTGCCAATTCAATCAATATTTTAAGGTGGATTCCTCAGTCGTTCTATTATTTTTATGCCTGGGCTTGGTGGAAAGCAAAAGGAAATGAAGGGGCTCCCGATATTGTCGTTCCGAGTGGTAATTACGGAAATATCACTGCCGGTATGTTGGCCGCAGCGATGGGAATGCCTGTGAAACGATTCATCGCCGGTGCCAATGCGAATGATGTCATTCCAGAATTCCTCCATACCGGGGTCTATCGTCCAAGGCCATCTGTCCAGACCGTTGCCAATGCCATGGATGTCGGCGCTCCGAGCAACTATGAGAGGATGATGTGCCTGTATGATGATGATTTCCAGAGACTTGTCTCTAATATGGAAGGATATTCCTACACAGATACACAGATAAAGAAGGCAATTGCCGAGATATATTCCCGCTATGGCTATTTGTCCGATCCTCATGCGGCCGTCGGTTACCTTGCCTATATGGATTCAAAGGCTGATGGATTTTATCTTGCCACCGCCCATGCTGCAAAGTTCGGCGAGGTTATTGCTGCAGCCTTCGATGAAAATACCGGTCTTGTCGGTGGAATTTCTTCCGACGAGGTGCTTGTCTTGCCTGAAGGACTTGCAGCTGCAATGCAGAAAGAAAAAGTCTATACTGTGATAGACAACGATCTGAAGCAGCTCGAAACCTTTGTGGCCGAGAATTGCTGATTTTGTTTACCGGCCTTGCGGCCAATAAAATATTTACGATGGGAGCTTTTCATGCTTATGACATAAGAGGAATCTACAATGTGGATTTCGACAAACAGACTGCCTATAAGGTGGGATATTTCATTCCGCAGCTTCTTTCAACTGACAAAGTTGCTGTGGGAAGAGATTGCAGGGTATCATCAGACGAGATACATGATGCAGTACTTCAGGGTATTACAGATGCCGGTGCAGATGCATATGACCTTGGACTCACCACAACGCCTGCGGTATATTTCGCAACAGCCAATTACGGATTCAAGGCTTCGGTCCAGATTACTGCATCCCATAACGGCCCGGAATACAATGGAATGAAGGTTTCCACTGAAAATGCAAGAGCCGTAGGATATGATGCAGGCCTTAAAACCATAAAGCAGTGGATTGATGAGGAAAGACCAACGCCGGTGGCGCAGAAGAGGGGACAGGTTCATCAGATGAATATATATGAGGACTACCTTGCATTCCTCCTGAAATATAAAGGTGATTACAGCAATCTCAAGATTGCCATGGACCTTTCAAACGGAATGGCCAACCTTTTTGCCCGCAGGATTTTCGGCGACCAGCCTGACTATCTGTTCGAAGGTATGGACGGAAGATTCCCGAATCATGAGCCTAATCCATTGGTACAGAAAAATGTGGAGGCTCTCAAAGAACTTGTAAGAAAAACAGGGGCAGATGTAGGAGTCATTTATGACGGTGATGCAGACAGGGTAATGTTCGTGGATGAAAATGCAAGATTCGTTTCACCTGACCTTATGATTGCCGTTCTTGGACAATATTTCCTTGTTGAAAGAGGCGAGAAAGGTCTGGTTCTTCAGGATATCCGTTCCAGCAAAGCTGTGGGAGAGTATCTTGCCCCACTGGGTGGAGAAATGCGTACATGGAAGGTCGGACGCGCCTTTGCAGCAGAAAAACTCCGTGAGATTGACGGGGTATTCGGAGGCGAACTTGCAGGCCACTATTATTTCCGCGATTTCTTCTATTCTGACAGCGGAATGTTGGCTTCTATATTGATACTCAATGTGATAAGTAAACTTAAAAAAGAAGGTCGCACTCTCAGTCAGCTCATTGCGGAGATAGAGAAATATCAGAATTCAGGTGAGATAAACTTCCGATTGGAGGACAAGGCAGGAGCAATGGATGCAGTGAGGGATATGTTCATTTCTCAGGAAAAGCCTACTGCTTATATGGATTTCGACGGCTACAGGGTTGAATTCCCACAATGGTGGTTCAATATAAGGCCTTCAAATACAGAACCTTATCTTCGCTTTATCTGCGAGGCGACATCCAAGACCCTTCTTGATGAGAAAGTGCAGGCCGTAAGGAATCTGCTTACTGAAAAATACGGAGCAAAATAAGATGAGGAAATTGCTTTTGTTTATGCCGCTGTGCATGGCGCTTGCGGCATTTTCTATGTCTGCCAATGCACAGACACAGAATATTGACACGGTTAGGACAAAGCTCAACTTGCCAAGGCTTTTCCTTCAACCAGTCAAATCCATGAATACCTCTCCTTCGGATCCGCTTGACACTCTTGACACTGTCAATGAACATGTCAAGGTCATTCTTTTCGGGGATAATACGTGGAGATATTATAAAACTCCTGATTATGAGGCTCTTAAAGATGTTTTTGAAGACCATTGGAATACGGTTGATTCAAATCCTTACAAAATGCCTCAGGACAGCCTTCCTTATTCCTGGTCTATCTGGCTTGTGGACAGTTTGAGCCAGTACCACTGTCCATATCAGGCGGAAGTATATCACAGGGGCAAATTCGGAATCCGCAGAGGACGACGCCATCAGGGTGTTGACATACCGCTCAAGACCGGAGATCCGGTTTATGCTACCTTCAACGGAAAGGTCAGGATGTCCAAATATCTGGGAGGATATGGAAATCTCATCGTAATAAGGCATGAAAACGGTCTGGAAACATTCTACGGTCATCTTTCCAAAAGGAACGTGGAGGTTGGTGACTGGGTGAACGCCGGTGATGTCATAGGCCTTGGCGGTTCGACAGGCCGTTCAACGGGGCCACACCTTCATTTTGAGACAAGGTATCAGGGCTTTGCCTTCGACCCTCAATGGCTGATTGACTTCAAGACCGGTGATTTGCGCCACAGACTATTTGTGCTGAAGAAGAAATATTTCAGTCCATACAGCAATTATGAGCAGGATTTTGACGATGAGTTCAAGAACGAGGAAGATGACAAGAAGGAAGATGCCGAGAAAGCTGCAATGAAGTGGCACACAGTGCGTTCAGGAGACACTCTCGGAAGGATTGCCATCAATAACGGCACGACTGTCAACGCTTTGTGCAAGCTCAACGGAATCACGCCGACTACAACATTGAAGATTGGACGAAAATTGCGGGTAAGATAATAAAATCGCAAAAAAAGATTCATGAAATAAGATTATTGTATATTTTTGCACGCTTTTTTATGAAAACGGCCGGATTCGGCCCATTTTAGACGTTAATTTTTATGCAGGACATCAGAAACATTGCGATTATCGCCCATGTTGACCACGGTAAGACTACCCTGGTGGACAGGATGATATATCAGGCGCGTCAGGCACGCGAGCAGGAGAAGTTGGGAGAACTGATCCTTGACAACAACGACCTCGAAAGAGAGAGGGGTATCACAATTCTGGCCAAGAATGTATCGGTAAATTATAAAGGTGTAAAAATCAATGTGATAGATACTCCGGGCCATAGCGATTTCGGAGGTGAGGTAGAGCGTGTGCTCAATATGGCTGATGGTGTTCTGCTTCTGGTGGATGCCTTTGAAGGCTGCATGCCTCAGACTCGTTTCGTGCTTCAGAAAGCCATTGAGATGGGAAAGAAACCGGTGGTCGTAATCAATAAGGTTGACAAATTGAACTGCCGTCCGGATGAAGTGCAGGAAGAGGTATTCGACCTTATGTTCTCTCTCGGTGCAACAGAGGACCAGCTTGATTTCAAGACTGTTTACGGAAGTGCCAAGCAGGGATGGATGTCCTATGACTGGAAACAGCCGACCAATGACATCACCGCCCTTCTCGATACCATTCTTGAAGTAATCCCGGCTCCCAAGAAGAACGAGGGCACCCCGCAGATGCTGATTTCTTCTTTGGAATATTCTCCTTATGTTGGCAGAATCGCCATCGGAAGGGTTACAAGAGGTACTCTTACAGCAGGAATGAACATCACTCTCTGCAAGAGATACGATATTCAGGAGAAGCAGAAAATCAAAGACCTGATGGTGTTCGACGGTCTCGGAAAGACGAAGGTTGATACTGTCGAGTGTGGTGATATTTGTGCTGTGGTCGGACTTGAAGGCTTTGAAATCGGGGACACCGTAGCTGATTTTGAGAATCCTGAGGCTTTGCCTCCTATCGAGGTGGATGAGCCTACCATGAGCATGCTTTTCTGCATCAACAACTCTCCATTCTTCGGTCGCGAAGGAAAGTTCGTGACATCACGCCACCTTAAAGACCGTCTGGAGAAAGAGCTTGAGAAGAACCTTGCCCTGAGGGTGAAACCGGGTCCGAATGCAGATTCATTCATAGTTTACGGAAGGGGAGTGCTCCATTTGTCAGTCCTTATCGAAACCATGCGCCGTGAAGGCTTCGAACTTCAGGTAGGACAGCCTAAGGTGCTGGACAAAACCATCAACGGCCAGAGGTGCGAGCCTATCGAGAACCTGACCATCGAGGTACCTGAGGAGTTTGTCGGAAAGGCCATAGAGATGTCAACCCGCCGCAAGGGAGCCCTGATCCAGATGGAGAATCGTGGTGACAGGACACATCTTGAATTTGACATTCCTGCACGTGGCCTCATGGGCTTGAGGAGCAACCTTCTGACTGCAACTCAAGGCGAGGCAATCGTCGCTCACCGTTTCAAGGGGTATGAGCCGTACAAGGGTGAGATTGAACGCAGGACCAACGGTTCTCTCGTTTCACTCGAAACCGGTCTGTCTGTAGCATATTCTATGGACAAACTTCAGGACAGGGGGCGTTTCTTCATCGAGCCTGGTGTTGAAATCTATGCAGGGCAGGTTGTTGGAGAGCATACTCGTGAAAGAGACCTCAATATCAACATCTGCAAGACCAAGAAGCTGACAAACATGCGTGCGTCCGGTAGTGACGACAAGGTCATGCTACCTCCTCCTATTGTTTTCTCTCTTGAGGAGGCTTTGGAATATATCCAGGAGGACGAGCTTGTTGAGG
>JBJFDE010000426.1:0-13948 GCA_051889855.1 Candidatus Cryptobacteroides sp.
CCTGTGCAAAAGTTATCATATTCCCCTCCTTTACGGCAGACGCCTTAATACAAAACGGTCAATGAAGAATTCAAGCAGAATCGAAATCAGTGCCAGAAGAGCATAGAGTCCGAACAGCTCCTTGTAAACCGGGAAACTGTCAACCGTTGTCCTGGCCTTTTCCATTTTGTTGATTTCACTGTAGATTTCGGCAAGCTTGGTATTGTCCGTGGCCCTGAAATAACGGCCTCCTGTGGATTGGGCAATGTCAGAAAGCAAAGCCTCGTCAATCTCTACCTTCACATTCTGGACTTCCACTCCCCAAGGGGTCATTACAGGATAAGGTGCCATACCTTCCTTGCCGACTCCGATTGTATAAACCCTTATTCCATAGGTCTTTGCAATCTCGGCAGCCATCTGCGGGCTTATCTCTCCCCTGTTGTTCACACCATCGGTAAGCAGGATGACGACACGACTCTTTGCATCCGAATCCTTCATCCTCGCCACGGCTGTTGCAAGTCCGTTTCCTATGGCGGTTCCGTCCTCGATCAGGTCTGTCTGGACCTCTTTCATAAGATTGATGAGCGTGGCGCGGTCGGTAGTGAGAGGACATTGCGTGAAACTCTCACCGGCAAATACCACGATTCCCATCCTGTCGGAAGGACGCTGGGAGATGAATTCGATTGCGATGTCCTTGGAGGCGCTGATACGGTCAGGAGTAAGGTCACGAGCAAGCATACTCGTTGATACATCCATCGCAAGGATAATATCAATTCCTTCTGTATCAATCCTTTCCATCTCCGTAGATGACCTTGGCCGAGCTATGGCGATGATTATCATCACCAAGGCGAAGGTCCTCAGAAGGAAAGGCAGATGCCTGAGCACCGCCATGAAGGATGTACCTGTAATAGTCCACGGAACGGAGGAGGATACCCTCATGTGAGGATGTCTTCCAGCAAGTTCCAGATATATGTAGTGCAATACCAGCAAGGCCGGTATCACCAAAAGCCACAACAGTCCGGGATATTCAAAATACATAATTATCTGTTTTTATTATCTCCTTCAGCCTCAGACTCAGACTCAATCTCGTTCTGATATGTCTCGGTGACAAAACGGACGGCAAGAGGAAGGACCTTTGCATTGTCCTGGTCAGGTACGACGAGCTTTGCGAACTTGACGAAGTCTGCGGTTTCAAAAAGTTCCCTCACAGCATCAAGGAGCTCGGCAGGAGCATCTGTGGATTTCATCTCCTTGAAAATCTCTGCAGTGGTCATTTCCATTGCGCCGATTCCATATCTGGCTGAAATATACTCCCTGAGGGCATCGGTAATGCCTGAATAGAAAAGTTTCTGTTTTTCAGGAGCCCACATTTTGTCTGAACGGAACTTGTCCAGCTTGCGCAGAGCAACTATATGGGCAGGGTCATGATGCTGATGCAGAGGATCGTTCCTGCGCCGATAAAGTTTTATGACACAATATATTGCGATTCCAAGCAATGCCAGAAGATGAATGGCCAGAATCCATGGAAGCACTTCAGCGAAAGTGACAGGATATCGGATCTGCCCCTTGATGTCATGAGGCTGGAAAGATGCTGTGTCAACCGGCATGGTGCAGACCTGAAGGCTGACAGTATCGAACATAAGAGTGTCGGCAGGAGCATTTCCAGTTGCCTTCAGCAAGGCAATCGGAGCAAGATAATATTCTCCTTCATCAAAAGAAGTTATCACCATACCTGCTTCAATGTCATATTTTGACGGCGCACCTTTCTTGCCACGGTGGACCTTGAGCGTATCTATTTTCCACGGAGTCAAAACCTCTACACCTTCGGTAAAGCCTTCCGAAAAGTCCGGAAGCATGATTGACGTACCCTCTTCCACCCCTTCGAGGCTGAAGCCATAGACCAGCTGATCCGCAATCAGGACTGAATCCCTCTGCTGAAGCTGGCGTAAAAAAGGTTTTCCCGCCGGTATGAACCTGCCCTCCGTACCCTGAGCAGCCATAGTAGCAGCCAGGGGTATCACGGCAAGCGTCAAAACAAATCTGCGAATATCCATTATTTATCTGTTTGAAAACAAAGTCATGAGTCCTTTCACATAATCATCATCAACCCCGATGCTCACCTTATCGACATTGTATTTCATGAAAAGGCGCGAAGAAGTGCCGGCGACATTGGCAAACCATTCCTCATAGGCCTGCCTGACCTTCCTGCTGGAAGTATTCACCCATGCGCTTTGTCCTGTCTCGGAGTCCTTTATATGCACAAGGCCGATATCAGGGATGCTCCTCTCACGCGGGTCGTACACCTCTATGACTGAAAGGTCATGCCTTCCTACGGCAACTTTCAGAGCCTCTTCATATCTCGGAGATCCGTCCTTGTTCACGTCGAGCATATCCGAAAGGAGGAAGGCGGTACATTTCTTCTTGATGGCATTGGTCAGATATCTCAATGCCTCTGAAATGTCAGTTCCATCCACGGTCGGTTCGAATTCGATGATTTCACGGATGATATGCAGAAGATGGCTGCGTCCTTTCTTCGGAGGAATGAATTTTTCCACCTTTTCACTGAAAAAAAGCGCGCCAACCTTATCATTGTTGAGGATAGCGGAGAAAGACAGGACTGCAGCTATTTCGGCAATCATGTCCTTGCGGCTCTGTCCCTGTGTTCCGAACAGGCGGGACCGGCTCACATCCACCAGCAGAACCACTGTCAGCTCCCTTTCCTCCTCGAAGACCTTGACATAGGGGCTGTTCAGACGGGCTGTGACATTCCAGTCCATATTGCGCACGTCATCACCCCACTGGTACTCCCTCACCTCGCTGAATGCCATACCGCGTCCCTTGAAGGCTGAATGGTATTCTCCGGCGAAAATCTGGTGTGAAAGCGCCCTGGTCTTGATTTCGATTTTCCTGACCTTCTTCAAAAGGTCGTTTGCCGACATCCTCTCTTCCATCTGCTATGGAACTTCAACTGCGTTGATTATCTCGGAAATGATCTGGTCGGAGGTCATGTTCTCTGCCTCTGCCTCGTAGGTGAGACCAATCCTGTGACGGAGCACCTCGTAGCATACGGCCCTGACATCCTCAGGAATGACATAGCCCCTTCTCTTGATAAATGCATAAGCCTTGGAAGCCATTGCAAGTGAAATACTTGCACGTGGAGAAGCTCCGTATGATATGAAGCCTGCAATCTTGTCAAGCTTGTAATCCAGCGGAGTCCTGGTCGCATAAACCAAATCCACGATATAACGTTCGATTTTCTCATCCATGTACACGTCCTTGACAACCTGACGTGCCCTGATGATGTCTTCAGGCTTCAGGACGGCCTGTGCTTTAGGGAATTCTCCGGTATTGTTCATGCGAATGATGAGTCTTTCCTCCTCTTTCTTCGGATAGGTAACGACCACCTTGAGCATGAAACGGTCGAGCTGGGCCTCCGGCAGCGGATAGGTTCCCTCCTGCTCGATAGGGTTCTGTGTCGCCATCACCAGGAAAGGCTCCGGGAGTCTGAATGTTTCTTCTCCGATTGTAACCTGGCGCTCCTGCATGGCCTCGAGAAGGGCCGACTGGACTTTGGCAGGAGAACGGTTGATTTCATCCGCAAGGACGAAGTTTGCGAAGACCGGTCCCTTCTTGATCTGGAACTGTTCAGTCTTCTGGGAATAGATCATTGTACCGATAACATCGGCCGGAAGCAGGTCCGGAGTAAACTGGATACGGTTGAATTTCGCATCCACTGCCTGAGACAATGTGTTGATGGCCAATGTCTTTGCCAGACCAGGGACTCCTTCGAGAAGGATGTGGCCGTCAGCAAGCAGGCCGATGAGAAGGTTCTCCACAAGATGCTTCTGGCCAACAATGACCTTGTTCATCTCCATAGTCAGAATATCCACAAAAGAACTCTCCCTCTGGATCCTGTCATTCAATTCTTTGATGTTTATGCTGTCCATAAATATGTTTTTTGATATTTTTGCAAACAAATTACAAATTTAAAAATAATATTCCATTTACACACCACATGACACGGTACTCAGTCAGACTATCTTACAACGGCAGTGCATTCTGCGGATGGCAGATCCAGAACAACGCCGTTTCCGTCCAGGAAGAACTTGAAAAAGCCCTCAGCACACTTTGCCGGGAACAAGTCCGGGTGAACGGAGCCGGAAGGACTGATACCGGAGTGAACGCCATCAACTACATTGCCCATTTCGACCTTCGGGACAAAGCGGCCATGACAGCGGCGCAACTTTGCTACAAATTAAATGCCATCCTCCCAAAGGAAATTTGCATTCACGAAATAAAAGAAACTGCCACGGATTTCCATGCACGATTCGACGCAGTTTCAAGGCAATACCACTATTTCATCCATTTCAACAAGGACCCTTTCTGCAACAGTTTTTCCTACCTCTGCCGTACTCCTCTGGACATCGGGGCGATGAACGAAGGCGCGCGCTTTCTGCTCGGCACACATGATTTCAGCTGTTTCGAAAAGGTGGGAGGCGGGAACGCCACATCAATCTGCACGGTGATGGAGGCATCGTGGAGAACATACACGCCGACTCATGTCGCCGTTACCGGTTTCCCTTACCGGGAGGGAGACTATATTGTATTCACTGTCAAGGCAAATCGTTTCCTCAGGAACATGGTCCGTGCCATTGTCGGGTCGCTTTTGGAGGTGGGTTGCGGCAAGCGCAGCCCGGAGTGGATCGGAGAGTTGATTTCGAAGGGAAACCGTTCCGATGCCGGAATGTCCGTACCGGGAAATGCCCTCTTTTTCAGCGGTGCTGCATATGAAAACAAAAATTTGGATGAGTTGGGGTGATTTATTTTAAAAATATTGAATTTTTGCCTACTTTTGCATGTTTTTGATTTTAGAATTTGATATAGTTTAAAAATTACGATTATGCTTTTCAATCTACTTCAGGCGGCCGTTGACACCACGGCACTCGCTCAGGCCGCACCGGTTCAGCAGGAGATGAAACTCTCACTCATTGACATGGCTGTCAAGGGTGGATGGCTGATGCTCGTGCTCCTGGTCCTTTCCATCATCGCCATCTATATTTTCGGTAACAAATGGTGGATGATCCGCAAGGCTGGAAAAATAGACAAGAACTTCATGAAGGACATCCACGACCTCATCCACGACGGAAAGATAATGTCAGCAACTGCCCTTTGCCAGAAATATGACTCACCTGTGGCAAGACTGGTGGAGAAAGGAATAGAAAGAATCGGAAGGCCGCTGCAGGACATCCAAACCTCTGTTGAGAACATGGGCAACGTGGAAGTTGCAAGGCTTGAGAAAGGTCTCCCAATGCTGGCAACCATCGCCGGAGGTGCTCCTATGATCGGATTCCTCGGTACCGTAAGCGGTATGATCGAGGCATTCTTCAGGATGTCAACAGCCGGAAACAATATTGACATCACCCTCCTTTCCGGAGGTATATACGAGGCTATGGTCACGACTGTCGGAGGTCTGTTCGTAGGCATCATAGCATATTTCGGATACAACTTCCTTACTTCACAGATTTCCAACCTTGTGTTCAAGATGGAAAGCACCACGATTGAGTTCATCGACATGCTCAATGAGCCATCGGCAAAATAACCTGACCAAAACAATCGGAAAATGGCAATCAAAAGAATAACAAAGGTAGAGCCTTCGTTTTCAATGTCCTCAATGACGGACATTGTCTTCCTGCTGCTCATCTTTTTCCTTGTGACTTCCACGCTCATCAATCCGAACGCCCTTAAGCTTCTTCTTCCAAAGAGCACCGGACAGGTGTCCGCAAAGGCTACGGTCAGCGTTTCAATCAAGCATTGGAGGGATACAGACACATATTCATACCACATCAACGGCAATCAGACTCCCGTCCGTTTCGATATGATTGAAGACCAGCTCGTGGATCTTCTCCAGACTGAGGAAGACCCGACCTTCTCCATCTATGCGGATGAGAGCGTACCTGTGGGTGAAGTGGTAAAGGTAATGAACATCGCCAAGAGAAATCATTACAAGGTAATAATGGCAACATCACCTGAATAACATGGATAAGGAATACATACAGGAAAGGCAGAAACAGGAAAAGAGGTCAAGGACGGCAGGAGTCGCCCTGACTTTGTCTTTTCATGTGGTGGCTCTCGTATGTTTCTTCTGTGCCGGTTTCACTTATCTTGACCCGCCACCTCCGGATCAGGAACAGATTTTGATTGAGTTCGACGACCCGCAGCCGGAGAAATACGAGCAGGTGTGGAACGGAACCAGGCCTCAGGCCGTGAAACCGGATCCGACCCAGCCTCTTAATCTGGTCCAGCATGCTGAAGCTCAGAATCAGGGTACAAAGTCAAACGAGGCCCCGGAAGCAACTGTGGATGATTTCGGAGATGTGGATATCAAGGAGCCTCCTCGTGAGCAGGAGATTGACAGGAGAGCTCTTTTCCATGCTGCTGACAACAAGACTGACAAGGATACCCTTGCTCCGCAGGTCTCAGACAAGGTGTCTGACGCATTGAAAGCAGGACATGCCCAGGGCAATACCAAGATTGGAGAAACTTCGGGCCAGCCAAATGCAAAGCTTGCAGGAAGGAGTGTCAACGGAACACTGCCACGTCCGAGCTATGCAGTCCAGAATTCAGGCAAGGTAGTTGTCGATATATGGGTTGACAATTACGGCAATGTACAGAAGGCGGTTGCCGGTGCGGAAGGTACCACAGTAACAGACAAAACCCTCTGGCAAGCTGCAAGGAAAGCTGCCTTGGGAGCTCATTTCAACATGAGTGCGGAAGCTCCTCCGCTTCAGCAGGGTACCATTACATATATTTTCAAACTTGACTGATCCTACGGTCCAACCGTGAGGCTGGGCGTGAGGAACACATATAATTTATTAACTATCAAATGCCGAAAGGCGAACAAAAATGGAAGACAACAGAAGAGGCGGCTTCGGCCGCAGGACAGAAGGCCGTAGAGAGTACGGCAGAAATGACTCCGAGAGGAGAGGAAATTCAGAAAGGCCACACAGGAACTTTGGAGAAAGAAGAAGCTTCGGCGACCGTCCTGCAAGGAATTTCGGTGACAAGAAAAACTTCAATGACAGAAACGAATCAGGCGAGAGAAGGAGCTTCGGCGACCGTCCGGCAAGGTCTTATTCTGACAGACCTGCAAGAAGCTTCGGTGAGCGTCCGGCAAGGAAATTCGGCGACAAGCCTGCAAGAAATTTCGGTGACAAGCCTGCAAGGAGCTTCGGTGAGCGTCCTGCCAAGTCCTATGGCGACAAACCGGCAAGGACTTACGGAGACAGACCATACAGGAACGATTCCGACAGACATTCATTCGGAGACAGAAGAAAACCTTTTGCAGGAAAGGGCAACAGGAATGCTACAGGAAGGAAAAAAGCATACGGAGACCTCAATTATTTCCGCAATGAGGATGAGAGCGGAATCAGCAGAATGATCAACAGAAGGCCTCAGCTCGATTCAAATTCCTTCTCTGACAATGATATGGTGATTACTCCTATCAAGGAGGAAGTAAGACTCAACAAGTTCATCGCCAATTCAGGAATCTGCTCACGCAGGGAGGCTGACAACTTCATCCTCGCAGGTGTAGTTACAGTGAACGGCGAGGTTGTGACCGAGCTCGGAACCAAGATCAACATCAACAACGATGACGTCAGGTTCAATGGCGAAAGACTCAAAGGTGAGGCAAAAGTCTATATCGTGATGAACAAGCCTAAGGGCTATGTGACCACTTCGAGCGATCCTCATGCGGACAAGACTGTAATGGATCTGCTCAAGAAATGTCCTTCAAGGGTGTTCCCTGTAGGAAGACTCGACAAGAATACCACAGGTGTGCTCATGTTCACCAATGACGGAGAGATTGCCGAAAAGCTTACGCATCCTTCATACGACAAGAAGAAAATTTATCAGGTTTCTCTCGACAACAAACTCAAACAGGAGGATTTTGACAAGATTATGAGCGGAGTTGAGCTTTCTGACGGAGTCATCGCAGCAGATGCCCTTGAGTACATCGAGGAGGATGACCATCGCAAGCTCGGAATTGAAATCCATTCAGGAAAGAACCGCATCGTCAGAAGGATCTTCGAATCACTCGGATATGAGGTGAAGGCTCTTGACAGGGTGTATTTCGCCGGACTCACCAAGAAAGGCATAAAGAGAGGAGACTGGAGATACCTCACAGAGGGCGAAATCAATCTTCTCAAGATGGGTGCATACCTTTAATATAACAGGGCATACCGTATGGAAGCTCAGAACAAGAATCATCGCGCTGGATTTGTCAACATAATCGGGAACCCGAATGTCGGCAAATCCACGCTTATGAATGCCCTTGTGGGAGAAAAGCTGTCCATCGTGACGGCCAAGGCTCAGACCACCAGGCACAGAATAATGGGAATCGTCAACGGAGAGGATTATCAGATTGTATATTCCGACACTCCGGGCATTCTCAAACCGAACTACAGGCTCCAGCAGAGCATGATGAATTTCGTTGACACGGCTATCGGTGACGCGGACATAGTCCTGTATGTCACAGATACGGTGGAAAAAAGCGACAAGAATCAGGAATACATTTCCAAGCTCCAGAAAATCGGTTGTCCTGTAATATTGGTAATCAACAAAATAGACATCAGCACCCAGGAAAAGGTGCATGAACTGATGCAATGGTGGAGCGAGCAGCTGCCCCAGGCGGTGATTTTCCCTGCATCGGCTCAGGAGAAGTTCAATCTGGACAATATATTCGATGCCATTGTCAGCAGACTTCCGTTGGCTCCGGCATGGTACGACAAGGATGTTTTCACGGACAAGAATCTGAGGTTTTTCGCTTCGGAAATCATCCGCGAGAAGATTTTCCTCAACTACAAGGAGGAGATTCCATACAGTTGCGAGGTGGCCGTGGAAGAGTTCAAGGAAGGAGCTGAAAGATATGACATCAGCGCTGTCATCTATGTCATGAGAGACAGCCAGAAGGGCATCATCATCGGAAAAGGAGGCCAGTCTCTGAAGAAGGTCGGCACGCAGGCCCGTATCGACATGGAAGATTTTTTCCAGAAGAAGGTCTTCCTGAAACTGTTTGTCAAGGTTGATGCGGACTGGAGGGAAAGCAAGAAGGAATTGCGCAGGTTCGGATATGAATATTGATCCTGCCTTGGAACAAGAATTAACACTAAACACATAAGACATGGATATTGACGACATCGATCTCCCTGGAGATGACATAGAAGAAGGAGCAGAAGACGGACAGGAAATGGAAGAAACTCCGGTCGTTGGGACACCGGGGAAGTTTGACAAGCTGATCGGAGAGAACAGCCGCAAGTTCAAGCTTTCCGGCATGTTCAAGGACTGGTTTCTTGACTATTCGTCCTATGTGATTCTGTACAGGGCCGTACCTCACATTGTTGATGGCATGAAGCCGGTGCAGAGACGTGTCCTTCATGCGATGTGGCGTATCGATGACGGCAGATATACAAAGGTTGCCAACATCGTGGGCCAGGCCATGCAGTTCCATCCCCATGGCGATGCGTCAATCCTCGGCGCTCTCGTGCAGCTCGGTCAGAAAGGTTATCTGATCGACATGCAGGGAAACTGGGGTAACATCCTTACAGGTGACTCCAATGCAGCTCCACGTTATATTGAAGCTCGTCTGAGCAAATTTGCAAAGGAGGTAGTTTTCAATCCGAAGACCACCTCCTGGATGACTTCCTACGACGGACGTAACCAGGAACCGGTAGAGCTCCCGATCAAATTCCCTCTTCTGCTTGCCCAGGGCGCGGAAGGCATTGCCGTGGGCCTTGCATCCAAGATTCTGCCTCACAACTTCAATGAGCTGATCGATGCATCAATAGCCATCCTTCAGGACAGGGAATTCGAGATATATCCGGACTTCCCTACCGGAGGTTTTGCCGACTGTTCGAAATATATGAAAGGACAGAGGGGCGGAGTTGTCAAAGTCCGGGCAAAGATCGAGAAAATCGACAAGAACACTTTGGCTATCAAGGAGATACCATATGGGAAAACCACCCATATCATCATTGACTCCATTCTCAAGGCCAAGGAAAAGGGAAAGATCAAGATCAAGAAAATCGATGATCTGACCACAGACAAAGTGGATATCCTTATACATCTTCCAAACGATGTGTCACCGGACAAGACCATCGATGCTCTTTATGCCTTCACTGACTGCGAGGTGTCAATCTCGCCGAACGCATGCGTGATCGTGGACAAGAAGCCTCAGTTCCTGAATGTGGATGATGTGCTCAGATACAGTACCTCCCACACCAAGTCACTTTTGGGCATGGAGCTGCAGATCAGGCTGGACGAGCTGGAGAACGACTGGCATTACAGCTCCTTGGAAAAGATTTTCTTTGAGAACAAGGTTTACAAGATTCTTGAGAATGACGCCCGTACATGGGAGGACCAGCTCAGGGAAGTATATGAGGCAATGCTCCAGTACCAGTACCTTCTCAAGAGGGAAATCGTGATGGAGGACATCAACAAACTCGTGGAGAAGCCAGTCAGGAAGATTTCCAAGTTTGACGTAAAGGCAGTCGAGGAGAAACTCAGGGGAATAGAGGATGAGATGGATGAGGTACAGAATCATCTCGAACATCTTACCGAGTTCACTGTCAACTGGTTCAGGAATCTGAAGAAGAAATACGGAAAGGATTATCCGCGCAAGACCGAGCTTACCGGCTTCGAGTCCATTGCCGTCACCAAGGTGGTGAACAACAATGCAAAGCTATATGCGAACAAGGCAGAGGGATTCGTCGGAATCAACCTCAAGAAGGAAGACAACGCGGAATATATTTGCGACTGCTCCGACCTCTCGGAGATAATCGTCATCCACAAGGATGGTAAATACATGGTTACGAAGGTGTCCGAAAAGGCTTTCTTCGGAAAGGACATCCTCTATGTGGGAGTTTTCGACAGGAACGACCAGAGGACAATCTACAATGTAATCTACCGCGAAGGCAAGACGGCTCTCAGCTACGCCAAAAGGTTTGCTGTCACGAGCATTACACGTGACAAGGAATATGACATCACCCAAGGTACGCCTGGGTCTGTAATCCTTTGGTTCACAGTCAATCACAATGGAGAAGCCGAGACTGTCAAGATATATTTCAGGCCTCGTCCGAAACTTAAGAAGACCATTGACGAGTATGATTTTTCACAGCTTGCCATCAAGGGCCGTGCTTCAAGGGGAAATCTTGTGTCAAAGAACCCTATCCAGCGGATTTCACTCAAGAGCAAGGGTATTTCCACCATCGGAGGAAAGGATATTTGGTTCGATGAGGATATCCAGAGGCTGAACGAGGACGGAAGGGGTACCCATCTCGGACAGTTCAACACCGGGGACCATATCCTTGCCATTTTCCGAGACGGTACTTATTATACAACGTCGTTTGACCTTAGCAACCGATATCAGGGTAATCTGCTCAAGATTGAGAAACTTGACGTGAACAAGACTTACACGGCGCTTTATTATGACAAGGCCGTGGAGGCGTTCTATATCAAGAGGTTCTCATTCGATGTCAGCGACAACACTCCTGTAAGTTTCATTTCAGATGCCAAGGGTTCGTTCCTTGTGGCCATAAGTGATGACAAGCATCCTCAGGTGGAGGTGATTTTCGGAGGAAAATACGAGCATCGTGAAGCCGAAAGGATTGATGCCGAAGAGTTCATCGGAAAGAAAGGCATCCAGGCCAAAGGAAAGAAGGCCAGCCAGTATGACATCAAGGAGGTGAAGTTCATCGAGCCGCTCCGCAAGCCTGAGGACGACCTGCCGGAGTCTGAGCCGGAAGTCATTGAAAACCAAGCAGGTGAAATCGACAATTCCGATGTCGAGGATCCGATTGACATCGATGCGGACGACGATCAGCTCACTTTGTTCTGATCTTTAGGGCACAGCGACAGCAATTGAATATTTATGAATGTTCTGAAACATAAGGACGGTTATTATGCGGGGGAGGTTATCTCCCTCGCTGGTTTTATGGGATGTGGCAAAAGCACAGTCGGAAGGATTCTCGCCGCCAGGCTCGGTGTAAGTTTCTATGATTTGGATACACTGATAGAGCAGGCCGAAGGGCAGACGATTCCCGAAATCTTTGCATCACAGGGCGAGAAGGAGTTCCGTCGGATGGAAGCGAGGGCTCTGGATGCCTTCTTAGAATCAGTTCCTGCCGAAGGTGCGGTGCTGTCCCTTGGCGGAGGAACGCTCACCACGGAGCGTTGCAGGCAGCTGCTGAAAGGACGCTCAATCTGCATTTATCTCAAGGCTTCGGAAGATACCCTCGTGCGAAACCTCTCCGGTCAGGCTGAAGGCAGGCCGATGCTCGAAGGTGCCCAGGACGAAAATGCCCTGAGGGAACGTATCAGAAGCCTGATGGCAAGACGATCAAGCATATATGAAGCTGCCGCCACACACACCATCCAAGTCGATGCCCTCAGCCCCGACTCCATCGCCGCATCCATCGTAAGCCTCCTGCCATCCTCCAGGAGAAAATATATGTCGGAAAAATTAAGATGTGGTAAGACAGATGATGATTCTTTTTTCTAACTTTGCAATCAGACACATATAGAGAACTTTTGAAATATGACAGAAACGATTGCAAAGCCATTTGTGAAGTGGGTCGGGGGCAAAACCCAGTTGTTGGAGGAGGTAAAGAAATCGCTTCCCAAGAATCTTAAGAGCCAGGCAGGAGTAACTTATGTTGAGCCATTTGTTGGTGGAGGCGCAGTGATGTTTTGGATTCTTCAGGAATATCCTAACATTGAAAGAGCAATCATCAATGACATCAACGCAGAACTTATCTGTACCTACAGAGTAGTAAAGCAAGATGTCTTGTCTCTCGTTGAAGAACTTGAGAGAATCCAGTCTGAATATATTTCTCTTGATTCCAATTCTCGCAAGGAGTACTACATTGCTAAAAGAAAGACCTTCAATAGCAGAAATATCTCTGACATTGAGACCGCTGCATTGTTTATTTTCCTTAACAGGACTTGCTTCAACGGCCTTTATAGAGTTAACTCAAAGGGAGAGTTCAATGTACCACATGGAAAGTATGCGAATCCAAGAATCTGCGACAGAGACAATCTCCTTGCAGCATCCAAGGTACTGCAGAAGGTAGAAATACTATGCGGTGACTTTACTCAGACAGAACAATATGCAGGCCCGGATACAATTTTCTATTTTGATCCGCCTTATAAACCCATTACTGAGACTTCTTCTTTTACCTCTTATGCAAAGGACGGATTCAATGATGAAGATCAAATAAGGCTTCGCGATTTCTGCATCCGCATTTCAAAACACAAGGCTCAATTCGTTGCAAGTAATTCAGACCCAAAAGAAAATAATAAAACTGATACCTTCTTCGATAATATATATTGCCAGTTCACAATTAAACGAGTATCAGCAGCAAGAATGATAAATTCCAACCCTGACGGCAGAGGTGCAATTTCTGAGATTATGATTTCAAATATAGTAAACGCATAACGAAATGTCTGATTTTGAAGTATTCATGTCGCAACTGAGCGAAACCAATGCAACACTGGAATCATTAACCGACTTTGAAAAGGTATCGAACAATGTTGCGAAAATCGCCATCAAACTTAATCAGTTGAATTACCTTCTTGGAAAAGAAGACCTGAAAGCAGCAGTTACGGAACTATATGAAGAAAATCCTAAGACTTTCGATGTACTTGATATTCTTGTTGCAGTAAGAAAAAAAGATAAGAAGAAGGTCCTGGATGAAAACTATGTTCCTAAATTGGTTGAAAGTTACTTCACCGACATAGAAAGCATATATACATTCATAGAAAAGACAGGGCTCGCAGATGTATTTACATCCAAGAAGATTTCAAACCTTGTGGACTATGTTTTCGGTGTTGAAGTTGGCCTGGACACCAATGCAAGGAAGAATCGTGGCGGTGATATTATGGCAAATGCAGTTGCACAGAAAATCGCGAGTACCGG
>JBJFDE010000427.1:0-13926 GCA_051889855.1 Candidatus Cryptobacteroides sp.
GTCCGCATGTCAGGATGTCTTGACAAGAATTGGAAAGACACTGATGCAGTATTTACGTATTCTACTGAAAATCTCAATATAGAATAATGAAATTCTCTTATCTTCTTGTGCCTGCCATCATCATGGCAGGCTTTTGTGCCGAAATGAAGGCACAGGATGTCAGGATGGTCGTTTCTCAGGATGGAAAGGGAGATTATCTAACTGTGCAGCAGGCAATTGATGCGGCTCCGGACTATTATCGTCATGGAGAAGTCACTATTGTCATTCGCCCCGGAACCTATAATGAAAAAGTCACCATTCCCACAAGCAAGCAGCGAATCCACATGGTGGGAGAAGATGCGATGACCACTGTCATCACCTGGAGCGACTATGCCGAGCAGGCTGGTCCTACAGGCAAACCTATCGGTACTTCCGCCACCCCGACAGTGTTTTTCTATGGAGATGATTTTCTCGCAGAGAACATTACTTTCGAGAATGCCGCGGGTGAGGGAAAGAAGATCGGCCAGGCTTGCGCCGTGATGGTGGACGCAGACAGAGTAGCCTTCGTAGGATGTCGATTCATTGCAAATCAGGATACCATATATACTTATGGAAAAGGCCAGAGACAGTACTATCTCAATTGCTGGATAGAGGGAACTACTGATTTTATCTTTGGGGCATCCACCTGCTGGTTCGAGTCCTGCACGATTCTATCCAAGAAGAACAGCTATGTCACAGCCGCTTCAACTCCGCAGGGAACCAGATTCGGCTATGTTTTCAATAATTGTAAACTCATTCACTCAGAGGGAGTTGACAAAGTATATCTCGGAAGGCCATGGCGACCTTATGCCAAGACGGTTTTCCTTGAATGCGAACTCGGCGACCATATCCTGCCGGTAGGCTGGCATGATTGGGGAAAGGAATATGCCCATAAAACCACTTATTATGCAGAGTATGCAAGCAAAGGTCCCGGAGCTGCTTCCAAGGCCGAAAGGGAAAGATGGAGCCATATAATGAAACCCTCTCAGGCTCAGGCATATTCTGTTTCAACGGTACTGTGTGCAGGCAGCGAGATAGATAAGAACGGAGTAGCCGTTCCTGTTGAATGGTATTTCAAGGTGTTCTGATTTTCATTATTTTTCATTACTTTTACGGGAACTAACCAAATTGAAAGTCTCCGGATGTATTATGAGACATTTTAGACTGATAACCCTTTTATTTATCATGCTGTTTGCATCAGCACATCTGGCTGTTGCTGAGCAGCTTGAGTTCATCTACGAGCATTATTCGTCGGATGACGGTCTGCCTCATAATTCCATCTGCGACATACATCAGGATGCTCAGGGATATCTATGGCTGTCAACATGGTATGGCCTCAGCCGTTTTGACGGGAACAACTTTGTCAATTATATGATGAAGCCCGGTGATTATTCCAACCTTTCCCACAACAGGATTCTTTCAGTAACAGACGACAAGGCCGGCTATCTCTGGGTGATGACATACGATTATCGCCTGTACCGATTTGACAAAATGCAGGAAAAATTCGTGGCCATCCCTTCCGAACTGCATGATTTCCCGGAATCAGACTTCAAGGCTGACATTCTTTACTGCGACAGTCGCGGCAATACTTGGGTGTCATTCTCCGGATACGGTCTGATGATGGTGGATAAAAATCTGAATTACAAGACTTTCCATAAAATTAGCGGACATCCTGTAGGAATTGAGGTTACTTCAATCCATGAAGATTCAGATGGCGTGATCTATGTCGTTTCAGATACCGGAATTTCCATGATTGACGATGGTCAGACCTCTCTTATTTCGAGGAATCCTGAGGTCCTGGGCTTTGTAGAGCATGACGGAAAACTTGTATTTGCAAGGACAGACCACCTTTTGGTCGTGGATATGGATACAAGGGAACAGTTCAGGATTGACCTTACATCCTGTGCTGCGTCAGATGCTACATCAATTGCACTTTCTTCGGATAAGGTTTATGTCGGTTTCCGTGACAATAGCATCGCGAGCGTGGATTTCGGGACCATGAGTGTCAGGGCACACAGGACGGATATGGGCCGTGTGAGATACCTCTTTCCTGATCCGGAAGGCCTGCTGTGGATTGCCACCGAACGTACGGGTATATGGTCATATAATCCTGACACTGAGCGCTTCAAGCATTATGAACATCCACGCAATGTAAAATCATATTATGTGGATACGCTTGCCCGTGTCGAGATCAGGGACAGCCAGCGGGTATGGATAAAGATGAATAACTGGGGGTTTGGATATTATGACCGTGAGGCTGACCGGATTGTTCCGCTGAGCAATGTCAAGGAGCAGCAGGATTACAGGTTCATGAACGGAGTTGCCTGCTTCGAGGTGGACAGTACAGGAGTGCTCTGGATGTCAACTGCTGCACGCGGACTTGAAAAAGTCTCTGTCATCAACCCGAAGGCACAGAAAATTGTTCCTCCTGCCAGATCTTCCGACAAAATATCGGCTTCGGAAATCCGTGCCCTTATGCGTGACAGCAAAGGCCGCCTGTGGGCGGGAGCCAAGAGCAGGGAGTTGTTCATGTATTCCCCTGACCTTTCACAGTGTCAGAGTTTCCCTGACAAGTCAAGTGGTGATATAGGCGTCATTTATTCTCTTTTTGAAGACAGGGACGGCAATATCTGGATAGGAACTAAGGGCGACGGTGTCGTACGTCTGAACATGGACGGTGACAAATGGACATGGAAGCATTTCAGGGCGGAAAATACTTCATTGACTTCCAATAATATATATTCCATCGAACAAGATAAGGACGGAAGAATATGGGTGGGAACTTATGGAGGCTCCTTGTGCATGTTGCAGAGTCCTGAAAGTGAGGATTTTGTTACAGTGATGAACTCTTTCCCGGACTATCCTCAAGAGTCCGGTTCGAGGGTTCGCTATCTGCACTGCATGCCTGATGGCAAGATGCTTGTCGCTACTGTAGGGGGACTTATATGGTTCGAGCCTGTGGCCAATCCGGAACTTACTGTATTCCACAGTGTCAAGAAGATTCCCGGAGACATCCATTCTCTTGGGAACAATGATGTAATCCATATTTTTACAGACAAAAGAGGCAATACATGGCTTTGTACTTTCGGAGGCGGCATCAACCGTATGTATTTTGTAGATGATGTGCCGAGATTCGATGTGTATTGTATGGATAATGGATTGTCAAGCAATATAATACATTCTGCTTCAGAAGATAGTGAGGGCATGATTTGGCTTGCCTGTGAATCTTCTCTTTCAAAGATTGACCCGCAGACAGGCATAGTCACTAACTTCACCATATACGACGGCGTGCCACCGGCATTGTACAGTGAAGCCACTTGCGCTACTCTTCAGGATGGCACCATCGTATTTGGAACAACGAACAACATTTGCAGAATCAATCCTTCTGATTTTGTTTTCACTCCTCATGACTGCCGTCTGACCATCACTGGTCTCAGTATAGACGGACAGAGGACTCCGTTCCATGACAGGATAATCATTCCTTCCGGCTCTTCATTTTTCAGGATAGATTTTGCGTCATTGAATTTTTCAATGAGTGGCAGGACTGATTTCTCATACAAACTTGAAGGATTCGACAAGAACTGGATTGATGCCGGGACTTCAAACAGTGCCACATATTCGCGTATTCCTCCCGGAAAATATATTTTCAATGTCAGAACTGAACATCCCGAAGGGATATATACTCCTGAAACTGTCAGCATCAAGGTGCGTGTACGTCCTTCACTGTGGAACTCGGTTCCTTCGTACATTTTCTATGTTGTCATTTCTATCCTGTTGGCACTCTTGCTCATACGTCTGTTTTTGGGACAGATGAAACTTCGCAATGATGTGAAGCTGGAACAGGACCTGAATGAAATCAAAGGAAGGTTTTTTACAAATATTTCTCATGAGCTCAGGACGCCTCTGACACTGATTCTGGGAGGTATCGATGACATTGAGAGAAGCGGCACCGTGCCGGAGAGTTCAAGCTACAGTCTTGCCATGGTGCAGAAGAATGCACGCAGGATGATGACTCTTGTCAATCAGCTGCTGGATATAAGGACTATAGTAAGCGGCAAAATGCGTTTGAAAATCAGCCAGTTCGATGCAGTAAAGCTCGTTCAGGGAGTTTATGACGATTTCCGTGACATGGCGGCTGAAAGGCAGATGGAAATGAGGATTATCAAGTCTGTTGACAGTCTGATGGTCTGGGGTGATGCCATCAGGATAGAGGCTCTGGTTTACAATCTGCTTTCCAATGCTTTCAAATATACTTCAGACGGTGGTAAAATTGAGGTCGGAGTTCTGTGTCGTGAAGGTGAACCTGATTTTCGTATCATGGTGAAAGATAATGGAATAGGTGTGCCTAAAGATAAACAGCAGCTTATTTTCGAACCATTTTCGAAAGGCCCTCAGAACGCTTATAAGGGTATGGCCAGCAGCGGTATAGGTCTTTCTTTCTGCAAGGAGATTGCTGACATCCATGGTGGAAGGATATGGGTGGAGAGTCATAAGGAGGGAGGCTCGAAATTCTTTGTAAGGCTTCCTATATCACGTGAGCGTTTCCATGACGAAGATGTCCAGTTCGTGGATATGCCTGTAGAGGAAAATCCTTCAGAGTCCTATGGATTGAGCAAATACAAGGTAAGCCCGACCTATCCTGAAGGCGCTCTGAAACTTCTTGTGGTTGAGGATAATGCAGAACTCAGGGTATATATCTACAATTGTCTTGTGAACCGCTTCGAAGTGAAGGATGCTGCCAATGGTATGGAGGCTCTCGAGATTATTTCACAGGGTTGGATGCCGGACATCATTGTGACGGACTTGATGATGCCTGTAATGGATGGAATCGAACTGATCAACAATATCCGTTCGGATTTCAATACCAGCCACATACCTATTGTCATGATTACTGCCAAGCATGAGAATGACACTCATCTGAAGGCAATGAAATATGGGGCAGACGGTTATATAGCCAAGCCTTTCACGATGGAACTGCTTACGGCCCGGATTGACAACCTGCTTGAGCGCAGGCGTGCCCTGATATCTTCAATGTCAGTTCCTGAGGACAATGTTTCCAAGACCAGAAAGGTGGAAATTGCCCCTGAGGAGATTGTGATTACCGACAGGGATGAGGAGCTGATAAAGAAGGTGATAACATGGCTCGAAGAGAATGTTGCTGATTCTGATGCGACGGTCGAGCAATTGGCATCCTATGTAGGAATGGGCCGCACTTCGATGTACAATAAGATAAAGGGTCTTACAGGTAAATCCCCGGTCGAGCTGATTCAGGAGTTCAGGATGGAAAAGGCTACCTTCTATCTCAAGAGCGGACAGTATTCCGTTTCCGAGACTTCCTACAAGGTCGGTTTCTCAGATCCCGGATATTTCAGCAGGTCATTCAAGAAACACTACGGAATGTCTCCAGCCGACTACATCAAACAGAATAGAGTTAATAATGACAAATAGATGAATATGAATAAGTTAACATTGTTTTTCGCTCTCGTGGCATCTTTCCTTTCAATTTCTTGCGTTAAGGAAAGTGAGCCATATTCAGTGCGTATGGTCCGTTCAGAAATCAGCCGCAATCCGGATGCGCTGCATCTTGACGGCAGACAGGGACAGAGGAAGTGGAATTATACTACAGGCCTGGAACTACTCTCATTCTGGGATGCTGCACAGATGTATGACCTGGAGGATGTCAGGCAATATGTCAGGGACTGGGCTGATACCATGACCACTGTAAGCGGAGAAGTCCACACATACAAACGTTCAAATTACAATGTTGACCATATCTGTCCTGCCAGGGTTTTCTTCGACCTTGATGATGCTTATGGAAAGAAAACTCCACGTTATCGCAATGTGGTGGATATGATACGGGAACAGATTGACAGCCAGCCTCGTACGGAAGGAGGGGAGTTCTGGCATAAACAGATTTACCCTCATCAGGTCTGGCTTGATGGCTTGTATATGGCGCTCCCATTCTATGCTGAATATACTTCGAGGTATTCCCCTCAGGAGCAGAGGGATTCCCTGTATGCAGACATTGTTGACCAGTTCATCAAGGCTGCCCGTAATACTTACGATGCCAAGACAGGACTTTTCCGCCATGCCTGGGATGAGTCTCGTTCCATGTTCTGGTGTGATCCTCAGACCGGTCTTTCCGAGCATGCGTGGGGAAGGGCAAACGGTTGGGTGGCCGCTTCGCTTGTGGATGTCCTGGACTATCTTCCACAGGACAATCCCGGACGCTCCCAGCTCATAGGTTTGCTGAATTATTTTCTTGAGGTTCTTCCAAAGTGGGCTGATCCTCAGACAAGTATGTGGTATCAGGTGCTTGACTGTCCCGGACGAGAGGGCAATTATCTCGAGTCAACCTGCTCGATTATGTTCACCTATGCCTTCCTCAAAGGGCTGAGACTCGGTTATATTGACCAGTCACACAAAGACTATGTCATGGGCTTGTACGGAAAGTTCATTGACACTTTCATACGCGAAAATGAGGACGGCACCATTTCGATGACCAATTGCTGCTCCGTAGGCGGCCTGGGCGGAAAGCAGATGCGCAAAGGCGATTATGAGTATTATCTGAGTGAACCGATTATTGAAAATGATTGCAAGGGTGTCGGTCCTTTCATCTGGGCTTCACTCGAATGGGAAAAAATGAACAGGAGATAGAGAATTATGCAACCGAACATGAAAATCTTTGATATATGTTCGCCCAAGGGCGATATCAAATGATTTTCATCGTGAGAGTGAGCGATAGCGAACGGCTATCATACTCTCACAAATTTTTATAAATGTAAAAATTTTGATAGTATGAAACGAAGATTTATAGGAATATTCAATGTGTTGCTGGCCATTGCTCTGGTGGCTTCATGTGTTACAAAGGGACCTGATGATGCAGCAGCCAGGACTCTCAATGCACCTGAGAATCTGACTCTTGTGGCCAATGACGGAAAATCCATGAAATTCAAGTGGACTGAGGTTGAAGGAGCCGAAGGTTATACTGCAAGGCTCGAACTGGCTTCAGGTACATTGCAGAAACAGTTGAGTGTCAAGGTCAATGAAGTCGTTTTTGACGGGCTGACCAGCGGGACGGCCTATTCCGTAAAGGTCAAGGCTTACAGAGGCTCCATCGTGTCTGACTATTGTGATGCCCTGGAGGTGGTTGCCGGTTCTACCGAGCCTTCTGCGGATCCTGACCCTGAACCGGACCCGACACCCGATCCTGAACCAGATCCGGACCCGACTCCTGACCCGGACAAAGATGCAGCATATTCACAGTTGATGATTCCTTCTTATGAGTCTGAAAATGTGGCACTTGCCTTTCCTGGTGCTGAGGGTGGCGGAATGTATGCAACCGGTGGACGTGAAGGCAAGGTGATTCATGTAACCAATCTGAATGATTCGGGTGCAGGTTCACTCAGAGCTGCCATATCAGAGTCAGGTCCCAGGACTGTAGTCTTTGATGTTGCCGGTGTAATCGAATTGAAGTCTGAACTTAAAATCAGCAAGGGTGACCTTACAATTGCAGGTCAGACAGCCCCCGGTGATGGTATATGTATCAAGAATTATTCTACTGTCATCAATGCTGACAATGTGATTATCAGATATTTGCGTTTCCGTTTGGGAGAAGCTTCGAAGAGTGACGGTGCGGATGCCATCTGGGGACGTTACCATAAGAACATCATCATCGACCACTGTTCGATGTCCTGGTCAATCGATGAATGTGCTTCATTCTATGCCAATTGCAATTTCACTCTCCAGTGGTGCATAATCACCGAGAGCCTGCGCAAATCCGAGCATAGAAAAGGTGACCACGGATATGGCGGTATATGGGGAGGAAAAGATGCCTCATTCCACCATAATATGCTCTCGAACCACGACAGCCGCAACCCTCGTATAGACCATCCTCAGATTTATGGCGAATATGTTTCAACCCACAGGGGAAACGTGGATATAAGGAACAATACCATATATAACTGGGGCTCGAATTCAACTTACGGCGGCGAAGACGGCCATTTCAACATCGTCAACAATTATTACAAGCCGGGACCTGCTTCAACCGACAGGAATTATTTTGTTGATGCCTACGGATATTATGAAAAGAGCGGAACCGTTTATGCAGATGAATATCCTCTTCTCTATCTGTCCGGCAATGTCCACACCAAATATCCGGGTGCAGCCAATGATGCCTCGATGGTTTACTGGCACAACGGATCATCTTATGGCAATTACAACAAGGTGGTTTCTTCTCTGAATCTTTTGGCGGGACCTTCCGGCCAGGCAATATTCACCACTACCCATTCTGCCGCTGATGCTTTCAGGCAGATATGCAGGTACGGCGGAGCTTCGATTGCAAGGGATGCCGTTGATGAAAGGGCCTGCCGCGATGCCGAATCCGGAAAGGCAACAATCACCAACGGAGGAAACGGTTCGACGAACGGACTCATCGATACTCCTTCCGCAGCTGGCGGATGGCCTGAGTACAAGGCATCGGATGAACAGCTTGACAGGGTTAAGGACAGCGATTCGGACGGAATGCCTGACTGGTTCGAGGATCTTTTCAAGCTTGACAAGAACAATCAGGCCGATGGAAATTCCAAGACTCTTGACAAGTTCGGACGCTATACCAATCTGGAGATGTACCTGCACTATATCGTGCGTGAGACTGTTTCAGGACAGAATGAAGGCGGAAACTACATGAAAATTTCATAAAAAATCCAACCTGTCAAAAAATCCAAATATTGCGATAAAATTTCCCTTTTCATGTTATTGGGATGCTTTATTTTCGCACAATGAATTTTTGTCGAATGTTTGCCGTGTACGTGTACGGAAGCAAATATGACAATGAAAAGACAAATTTTAACAACTAAATAATAACCAAAAAGTTCTTTTATGAAAAATCTGACATACAAGATCTCGTTGCTGATTTTGGGGCTTTTTGCAATGGCTTTCACAGCCTCAGCCCAAAAAATCAGCGGTGTCGTCACGGATGTCGACGGACTGCCTCTCATCGGCGTGTCTGTTTTCATTGACGGCACTACCACAGGTGTCTCTACGGACCTTGACGGACAGTATTCCATCGACGTTCCTGATGCCAAAGGTAAAACCCTCGTTTTCTCATGTATCGGCCTCGCGACAAAGAACATCGTGATTGGCGACAACATGGTGATCAATGTTACTTTGGAAGAAGACAGCAACTTCCTTGATGAGACAGTCGTCATCGGTTATGCTACCGTCAAACGTCGTGATCTCATGGGTTCTGTAACATCAGTAGGAGCCGATGCCCTTACCGAGCAGCCTGTAACAACCGTTTCACAGGCCCTTTCCGGTAAGATGGCCGGTGTCTCTGTCGTTACCACGGAGGGTGACCCTGATGCTGATGTTAAAATCCGTGTCCGTGGTGGTGGTTCCATCACTCAGGACAACTCACCTCTGTACATCGTTGACGGTTTCCCTGTGGAGTCTATCAGCGACATCTCATCTTCTGAAATTGCAAGCATCGATGTCCTGAAGGATGCGTTCTCAACTGCAATTTACGGTAGCCGTGGTGCAAATGGTGTTGTTATCGTGACAACCAAGAGCGCTGAGAAAGGCAGGAAGGTATCTGTCAAGCTCAATGCTTATGGCGGTTTCAAGAAGATTGCCAACGCAGGTGCCATCCAGGCTATGGACGCAGAGAATTATGTGAAGTTCCAGTATGAGCTCGCGAAGATTCGTGACAATGTCTCAACCAACTATGAGCCTTATTTCGGTACTTTCGAAGATATCGACATGTATTCAGGCCTTGCTACCAATGACTGGGTTGACATGGTATTCGGAAATACCGGCAGCAACTGGAATGTTGATTTCACGGTCAGCGGAAGCGGTGAGAACTTCAACTGGACACTCGGTTATGCACATATCGGTGACAAAGCCATTATGAGAGGTTCGGATTATTCTCGTGACAATCTCAGTTTCAAGAGCAACATCAAACTTTCGAAGAGAACCAGCCTCGACCTGAATGTCCGTTATTCAAGAACCAATGTAAGGGGTTCCGGAGCCAACTCAATGAACGACTCTGGTACAACTTCAGGTAACGGCCGACTCAAACATGCTGTCTGCTATGCTCCTATTCCTGTGAGCTCGACCATCCAGAATATCGACGAGGAAGCTGATTATGGTGACAATGCTCCGCCATTGCAGTCAGTTTCAGACAATGATTCAAGGAGAATCCGTAATTCATGGACTGCCAATGCTGCTTTCAACTGGCAGATCGTGGACAACCTTCATCTCAAGATTGACGGAGGTATCGAGGATTTCCGTCAGCAGGATGACAGATATTACGGACTCACTACTTATTATGCAGGAAATACTTCAAAGTATCCGAACACTCCTTCAAGCCTTTACAAGGACCAGACAAGAAGGAAGTTCCGTAATACCAACACTCTCAACTACGATTTCGCTGAAGTATTCAACAACAGCGACCACAAGCTCAACATTCTCATCGGTGAGGAAATGACCTTCACCAAGAGCAATCTTGTGACTTCAATGATTGAGAATTTCCCTACCTTCTATGATGCACAGATGGCTTGGAATTTCCTTAGCTCAGGTACAACCCTTTATACATCAAATTATTACGCACCGAATGACGTGCTTCTTTCTTTCTTCGGACGCGTGAATTATGATTACAAAGGACGTTATTCAATCGGAGCTACAATACGTGCCGACGGTTCATCAAAATTCGCAAAGGCAAACAGATGGGGTTTCTTCCCTTCAGCCGCTGCATCATGGACCATCTCCAATGAGGAATGGATGTCAGGTGCATCTCACTGGCTCGACCAGCTCAAGATTCGTTATTCATTCGGTACCGCAGGAAACAACAACATTCCTTCAGGCCAGCTTAACAAGGAGTTCAGTGCGACTACTACACCTTGGCTCAGCAACACTGATACATTCTGGACTGCCGGCAAAATCCTGAACAACCCTGACCTTACCTGGGAGACAACTTACACCCATAATATCGGTCTGGATTTCAGCTTCTTCAAAGGTCGTCTTTCAGGTAGCCTGGAGGTTTACCAGAACGATACCAAGGACCTTCTCATCCTTTTCCCTATTTCAGGAACAGGTTATGACAGCCAGTACAGGAACATCGGTTCTACCCGCAACCGCGGTGCCGAGCTCTCCCTCTCTCTTCCTGTCATCATGCAGAAGGACTACAGCTTGTCAATCAATGCCAACATTTCATACAACCAGAACAAGATTACCAGCCTTGGAGGTCTTACTGCAATCACAGGTACATCAGTTCAGTCATACTGGGCTTCCACTGAAATCGGTGACGACTACAGGGTTGAGGTCGGACAGCCTCTTGGCAATATGTACGGCTATATCTGTGACGGACGTTATGAGGTGTCAGACTTTGACTATGTAAACGGCAAATGGGTGCTCAAGGAAGGTGTGGCTGATGCTTCAGCAATCATCGGTTCAAGCTACCTCATGCCTGGTGCTCTCAAGCTCAAGGCTGACGAGGATGGTGTCATCCGCAAGCATGTCATCGGAAATGCAACTCCTGACTTCCAGGGTGGTTTCGGACTCAACGCTTACATTAAAGGTATCGACATCAGCGCCAACTTCACTTATATGATCGGCAACGATGTTTACAATGCCAACAAAGTAGAGTTTACATCTTCACGTAAATATTACAACAGAAACCTTATCAAGGATATGAATGTGGACAACCGCTGGACCAATATCGATTGGACAACAGGCGAGCTCATTACCGATCCTGATAAACTTGCAGAGGTCAATGCCAACACGACCATGTGGTCACCATGCATCGGAAATGCAGTATTCTCTGACTGGGCTGTTGAGGACGGTTCGTTCCTCCGCCTCCAGAGCGCTACCATAGGTTACACTATTCCTGAGAAGCTCACTGAGAAGGCATTCATCCGCAAGATTCGTTTCTATGTGACTGGAACCAACCTGTTCTGCCTTACCAAGTATTCAGGCTATGATCCTGAGGTGGATACAAGACGTGCTACTCCTCTTACTCCTGGTGTGGACTATTCTGCTTATCCAAAGAGCCGTGGTTATGTTTTCGGAGTAAATCTTACATTCTAAACTGCAGTAACGATGAAAAAGATATCAAAATATATTTTAGGAGCTGCAGCGGCAGTATCAATGATTTCTTCCTGCACCTCCGTTCTTGATCAGGAGTCACCTTCTACTTTCGACGACAGTGTGGTGTTCTCCAACTATGATTTGGCTGAGGGTGCCGTCTTCGGAATCTCTCAGGTGCTCGGAGAGACAAACTGCTACCGTGGACGTTTCCTTCCTTGGTACGGTTTCAACACCGATATTGAGTGGTACAATGGTTTCGGCACCACTTCCAAACCTATGGACGGCAAGAATGAGATTGCTTCTTACGGCATTCTTCCGAACAACTCACAGATGGATCTTGCCAACGGTCCTTTCAACATGATGTATTCCGGAGTCGAGAGGGCCAACCTCGCTATCGAAGGCCTCAGGACTTATGGAAACGTCGAGTCAAACAAAGATATGGCTCATCTTCTTGGTGAGGCTCTTACCCTCAGGGCAATGCTCTATTATGACCTTGTTAAGGCATGGGGCGACGTTCCTGCGCGTTTCTCTCCTGTAGCTGCTGACAATATGTATGTTTCAAAAAGCAGCAGGGATGTGATCTTCAAACAGATACTTGCTGACCTTGAAGAGGCTATAGGATATCTGTACCTTCCTAACGAGTCAAGCATAACCCAGCGCACTGACCGTGTGAACAAACTCTTTGCTGAAGGCCTTTACGCCCGTATCGCCCTTACTGCTGCCGGTTATGCACTTCGTCCTGATGACGGAGCTGTTGGAACAGGAAATGCCGGAAGTGTTCGTCTGAGCAGCGACCCTGACATGTCAAAGGACGTGCTCTATCCAAAGGCTCTTGAGTTCCTCAAAGATGCAATTGCTTCAGGAAAAGCCAGCCTGATGTCTGATTACGAGACTCTTTGGAGAAACTTCAACAGTTTCGACCTTGAGGCAGGAAAAGAAGTGCTCTACAATATTCCGTTCAGCAACGGACGTGGAAGGTGGAACTATACTTTCGCAATCAAGAATGAAGGAGCAACCATCAATGGTGTTGCTTTCTCTCAGGGTGGCGTTGCCGGACCGCTTCCTACCATGTGGTTCAAATATGATGAAAATGACGTCCGCCGTGACATCACTTGTGTCAATTATTCTTGGGAGAAAACCGGTGCGATTACACCTGCCGGTATTGCAAGATGGTATTTCGGAAAATATCGTTTCGAGTGGATGGACAGCAACCCTTACGGTGGTGGAAATGATGATGGTATCAAACCTATCGTAATGCGTTATTCTGACATTCTTCTCATGGCTGCCGAGATTGAAAATGAGCTCAGAGGCCCTGCAGGTGCAAAGAATTGGCTTCTCGAAGTCCGTTCAAGAGCTTTCAAAGGCAATGAGTCAGAGGCTGAGGCTTATGTCAACGGCCTTGCTGGCAAGGAAGAGTTCTTCCAGGCAGTGAAGGATGAGCGTGCTCTCGAGTTCTGCGGCGAGTTCCTCCGCAAAGCTGACCTTATCAGATGGAATGAGCTTTCATCAAGCCTTGATGCGGCAAAGAAGGATATGTACGATCTTCGCGACAAAGCCGGTAAATATGACTATCTCAAGGGAGATATCTGGTACAGGCTCAACGACGATGAGGAGTCAATCCAGATCTGGGGACTCGGACGTAAGGAGCAGACTGCTCCGGAAGGAACTGACTGGGAGGCTGTTGCAAACTATGTCAAATATGACGATGCCAAGAAGTCTGACCTTTTCGCCGGCAAGATTGAGAACATTTATCTCAATGATCCTGATAAATATATGTTCTGGCCTATCTTCAACAACACCATTTCCAACAGCCAGGGATATATC
>JBJFDE010000428.1:0-3788 GCA_051889855.1 Candidatus Cryptobacteroides sp.
GTATGTGTAAGTAATTGAAAATGAATTAATTGTTAAATTTTTAACGAATCATTGACAAAGACGGTTCCTCAAAAATCGAGATTCCGATGTCAGCCGGAATTGACGTTCCGACGGGCAATACAAAATTTGCCATTAAGGTTTCAGAGCCGATGGGCTATGACATCAATGCCTTTATGGAGTTGTCCACTTTTGCCTTCCAGAAGGCCAAACTCCAGATGAATGGAGTCGAAATCACCGACTCCGGCAAGGACTTGCGTGCCGCCAACGGAAACCCGGACAACAAAATGCAGAACCTAGATGTAGTACGGGCGGCAGTGATGATTCAGAACATTGGTGAGGGAGAGGCGGACGGCATCACCTATACTGCCATCTCCAGGGACCCCAACATCAATTTCCTGACCAGATCCGGTGTTGCAAGCTCCATCAGCGGAAGCCTCGATGAACTGCTCGTAGGCCAGACAGCTGAAATCAGTTTCCGTCTTTCACCTAACGCCCGCTATGTGCATAGAGGAGGATATGTACCTATCTACCTCACCGTAAAGGAAAAGATGGGATTCGGAGACATTGTTTCCCAGCAGGTTCCTATTCCTTTCGACGCGGCTGCAGTTAAGCCTGAAGTCGTGAAGGTCGAGGGCAACAGGGAAAAACTCATTGCCTCTCTCGGAACGAAAGTATACTCGGAGGACGCCCGCGTGACTACCGGAGCCAAATTCAAGGACATAATGGTCGTACCTGTCGGACAGCCGCTATTCCCTGACGCTGTGGCAGTTGTAATTGGGACAGAGGACTATATGGACAAGAATCTCCCTGCCGCACCTTATGCGGAGCGTGATGCAACAGTGATGTCCGAATATTTCAAGAAAGCCCTCGGTGTCGGCAATGTATGCCAGCTCACAAATGAGCAGGTTACAAATATGGAACTGAAGAGGACATTTGACCCTGCGAGGGGCAAACTTGCCTCGATGGTAGTTCCCGGCCAGACTGACCTTTTCGTTTACTATTCGGGCCACGGGGTGCCGGTAGAAGGTGCTGATGGGCGGAAAGACATATTCCTCATCCCTTACGATGTCGGCAAGGAATGGATAAGGGACGAGGGCTTCAGCCTGAACAAGCTCTACACCGACCTCAGCAGCCTCAATGCCAAGTCTGTCACCGTCATCCTCGATGCCTGCTTCAGCGGAGGTTCCAGAAGAAGCGACGCCTTCTCCACGAAGTCAATCGCCAACCAGAAACTGGTGATAATCGACCAGGAAGAAATGGAACAGCCTTGGCTAAACAACCCGAATTTCCGGGTATTTACCTCATCGCGCGGAGACCAGGCATCCTTAGGCTATGACAAGTCCCGTTCCGGCCTCTTCACCTATTTCATTGCAATAGGGCTTCAGGGCGATGCCGACAAGGACGGCAACGGCAGGGTCGAGATGTCTGAACTGGTGGAGTTCGTTACCGAGCAGGTCAACAAGGAAAGCGCCGGGGCACAGACGCCTCAGTTCTATGGTAACAGCAATTTTGTGGTGGAAATAATAAAATAGCGAGATATGATGAAGTCGAAATTTCTTTTGGTCCTCTTGTTTCTGTCCTCCTTTGCCACAGTATCCCGCTCACAGGATATCCTGCCCCCAACACAGGGCGAAATTTCCTTTGGCGACACAAGGGTATCAATGGGAAATGATGAAATAATCATTGACTATGAAGTCAATTTTGGAGAACAGGTCCAATCCTGCAAGATTGGCGTGATAATGCTGGTTGACGGAAGGCCGTTCAAGGGCAAAACATATTTTTCCGGAGACGTAGGAATCATCCTCGAACCAGGGACAAAGCAAATAAGGTACGATATAAGCAAGCAGAAGGAGCAATTGGCAGGAAAGGATATCCGCTTCAGAATCAATGTTTTGAATAAAACTATCCTAGCAGATTCCGTTTCTGAAAAGATTTATCCCCAAAAAGTTGTGCCTGAAAAAGTTACGCCACCAAAAGCTGTTCCTGAAAAGCATACACTCAAGACAGTGTTGACGGTAACTATTTCTCCTCTGTCACCACGGTCCTTCGGTATTATGGTAGGAGTGGTGAAAAAAGCGGGCGGGTATGCCCGTTTCCAGAGCAATTTCAGTTTTACAAAAGAAGCATTCGTGGCTGACAAATCCGGAGCGATTGATGGTGGTGGATATTTGTGGACGACTGGAGAGGGGAAATTTCAGACCCTGAAGTTCACTGCCGGAGCGCTTTTCAAGGCGCACAAGGTCATATACCCCTATGCAGGAGCCGGCTATGGCTATAAAAACTGTATTTATGAAGATGTCTCCGGTGACTGGGGCCTTATAGAGGGCCTGTGCACGTCAGGACTGGCCCTCGAAACCGGCCTCGTGGTCAAAGCCGGCCCGATAGCCCTCTCCGCCGGAATCTCCTCGATAAAGTTCAAGACCGTCTCTCTCGATCTTGGCATCGGTGTTATATTCTAGATTACAGCTGACCAAACGAAGCGCATGGAAAGATCTATATATTAACCTTATCTTTCAGACAATGAAACAAATATACATACTCATATCTCTGGCACTCTCAGCAATCCTTCTCTCCAGTTGCGAGGAAGAAGTCCCATCATTGCCTACCATTCCGTCATTGGAGCCGGTCGAAGTGGAGAACAAAGGCGGTCTAATATTCGTACTGAAAGGCATAACACCAACACCTCTCGTGCACGACTGCGGCTTCTATATCTCAGACAATGTTTCAATGAAGGACGCTGCAAAATACCCTTCAAAATTGAAGGGCGACACCTTTTCCATCGAGATAACCTTTCGCGGCAACCGCAACTACTATGTCTGCTCTTATATCTCCAATGGGAGAACGGAAATCTTCTCTAACATAAAGACCATAAGTATCGCTCCTTAGAACTTTGTCACATTCGGCTCTGTGAACGTTGAATCGTTCAACCGGGAGTCCGGTGTTACTTCCTTCTCAACCTCTTGTTCAGTTGCAGAGGGTATCAAGGTGACAAACTACGGCATCCTGTGGGGCACATCTGCAAATCTGAAGAGTTATGGATTGGCCAAGAAACTGACCTTCCCGGCAGACGGAAATCCTGTCAAATTTGAATTGCCAGATTTGGAATTGGGCAAGCAATACTATATATGTCAGCACTTTACGGATACAGACGTAACGGTTTATGGGAATGCGGAGCAATTCAAAGTCTGCACTCGCCCATTCGTGACGAAGCGTGGCGTTATTTGGGGCACTTCAGCTTATCTTACGGTATCAATGCCCACCAAGACCGTTAATGCTTCAGGGATAGGCAGCTTTTCAAGTTCGATTACGGATTTGATTCCTAATACGAGTTATTATGTTTGCTCATATGCTACAAATTCCATCGGAACAACATACGGAGAAGTGAAATTCTTCAGGACAAAAGAAGAAGACTATTCATCAGCCACTGACTTGTCATCTTCCGAAAGTGCAAACTGCTATATTGTATCTTCTGGCGGAAAATACAAATTCAAGACGGTAAAAGGCAATAGTTCTACATCTGTCGGAAATGTCGCCTCATGCGAAGTCCTTTGGGGATCATTTGGGGCATCTACTATTCCAAGTCAAGGCTTCCTGCAAACGCCAGACAGGTGTAGCCCATTACTTGTCATCCCTGGCAAGTGCTACCTCTTCATTGATTTCATCCAGACTCAAATCCGGAAGCACACCGATCTCAGCGATAACACGAATCTGCCGGAACACGTTGCAAAAATATTACTGATAATCCGCAATTCGTACAGTAAAATGCAATCTTGCTTCTGTGGATCTTG
>JBJFDE010000429.1:0-3785 GCA_051889855.1 Candidatus Cryptobacteroides sp.
CCGTCGGAATCACCGGCATTCCGAGCAGATAACCCAATTGACGTATGTCCAGCTTGTCACCTCTGCGGTTGAGTTCATCGTACATGTTCAGAGCCATGACAACGCGCAGGTTCATGTCAATGAGCTGGGTGGTAAGATATAAATTGCGCTGGAGGTTGGTGGCATCCACGACATTCACCACCACATCCGGAACATCCTCTATGAGGTTCTTGCGGACATATCTTTCCTCCGGACTATATGCCGAAAGTGAATATGTACCAGGCAAATCCACGAGTATGAATTTATAGCCGCCATGCTCGAAATATCCTTCCTTGGCATCTACCGTGACTCCGCTGTAGTTGCCTACGTGCTCATGGCTGCCGGAGGCCATATTGAAGAGGGAGGTTTTTCCGCAATTCGGATTGCCGACCAAGGCTACCTTGATTTCCTTGCGTCTTACCATGGCAAGGTCGGACATACGGGCTTCGATATCGACGCAATCATCAGCCTCTATTGCAGGAAGGGCTTCATTGTGCAATCCGGCAAGGGTCTCACTTTCACTGATTACCTCTATCATCTGAGCTTCTTCACGGCGCAGAGATATCTTGTATCCTATGATTTCATATTCGATGGGATCTTTCAACGGTGCGTTCAGGACAACTTTTACTTTGTTTCCTTTAACGAACCCCATTTCAATGATACGTTTGCGGAAACTTCCGTGGCCATGTACTTTCACAATGACACCACGCTCACCTGTTTTAAGATCTGAGAGTTTCATGACTTTGTTCTGCGATTCTTCCTCTGCTGTTCCTTCTCCAGCTTTTTCTGATACATCCTGCGGTAGTTCTCCAACGTCCTCGCATCCTTCTCTGCCTGTTTTGCCGCCTCTTGCAGTGCTTTGCGTTTCTTTTCACGCAGTTTTTTCAGTTTCTTATCCTCTTTTACCTTTTGTTTTTCGGCTTCCTTGCGAGCCAGCTCCTCCCATTTCCGGTCACGTTTCTGTATTCTTGCTTCGCGTTTTGCTGCACGCTCTGCTGCGGCCTTTTCTTTGGCAGAAAGCACTGGCTCTTCCGGCTTTACCTGCTGACTGCCAAGGCTGTCTGCAAGTGCAAGAGAATCCTTGACCGCAAGGGAATCGCCAAGTGCCAACGAATCGAGGGCAGATAATGAATCACGAAGGGACAATGAATCACGAAGAGACAAAGAGTCGCGCACCGACAGGGAATCTCTGACTGAAAGTGAATCCCTGACAGAGAGAGAATCAGACAAGGACAGTGTATCTTTTTGTGCAGCAGTACGTTCTCTCAGGGCCCTTTCGCGTTCGCGAACCTGATTCAGGGAGTCCCTGACATGAATCTGACGTTTGATGTCGCCTATGTATCCCGGGAAATAAGTCTCGGTGTGAATGAATTTCGCCTTTGGTTTGGAAGCATACATACGCCTTTGGCTCGGCCGCAGGGACAGAGGTGTCACTGCCGTCCGGTCCGCCGGGCGCAAATCAGGATTCCATTTGAAGCCTTTTAGCAACTGCTCTTCTTTTTTAAGCTGAACGACCGGATAACCGTCATTCTTTGCTTCCTCGTAGTAGTGGACAGTCTGGATTTCGCCATCCTTGAATGCAGCAGAGAGCATCTTGGACTCAGCTTTATTGACTGTGGCAAGTACCTCCTGCTCTTCCAGGAAAAATACAGCCGAAGCACCTCCAAGCACATCGAAACGTTCCAGATTGGACTGGTCATCGAAATAAGCAATCATTTCGGTGCCTTTTATCTGGTCGAAATGGCTGGTGTCTTCCTGTATGGTAATGAATGAATTGGACATGAGGCTGGCCTTGGTCAGCTTGCTTTGGCTGATGACCACGGTGATGGAGTCAGCAGAATACTGCCGCACTTTCTCTTGCCAGATCATCGGTTCCTTGAACAGTCGTGCGAGGGAATCCAGGTCACTGTACAGCAATGAGTCACACGCAACCTGCATGTCTTTCTTGAATATTTTTACCTTCTTGATGGCGGTAAGGAAACCGACCTTTGTGGTATCCTTCGGCTCAGCGACAGCTATGGAATCAGTTGCAACTGCCAGGGAGTCCCCCGCCATGGCCAGTGAATCCTTCATCATTGCCAATGAATCCCCTGCCATGGCCAGTGAATCCCCCACCATTTCCAGAGAATCCGCCGACATACCCAAACTGTCTTTGAGTGCCAGACTGTCCTTAATGCCGAGGGAGTCCTTCAACGCCAGAGAGTCTCTGGTTCCGAGAGAGTCTGTCTGCGATTTTTTCACCATCGGAGCAATCGGCTTTTCAGGGGCAGATTGCCCTGAAACCGGTTTTTCCGGTTTATTCTTTGTTGCACCTGATTTTTCAGGAGCGGATTTTTCCGAATCAGATTTGTTTTGATCCTTTTTATCGGAAGAAGCAGGCTTATTACCTTTATCAGGCCTGTAATTCGGATCCTTCTTAGCCTCCTCTTCGGCGCGTTTTGCAGCCTCTTCAGCAGCTTTCTTCCTATGATTTCCCACCGGATCCACATCCAGAGCCGCCAGCCTTGCCTTTGAATCGGCAATAGCAGCACTGTCCACATCACACATCTTTATTGCCTGATATACAAGCTTTTCCGCACCAAGATACACTGTGTCCACAGTACCGTTCTGCTCCTGAGTCTGAGTAATAACCGCGGGCTTTCGTGTCATGGTCACCTTGGAGAGCGAATCCTGATAGTGAATCTTGCCTGCCAGAGCAAACACATTCCTGGTGGTATCAGACACCTGTACCTTGCCGCGCATCTCCACATCGGAGGTATTTCTGTAGAAATAAAGACTGTCGCTCCACCCTTCCTGGTCCTCACTCATCACATGGACATTGTTCCTGAAAAAGAAAATTTCCCTTCCACGGTCATACCATCCATTCTGAGAGGACAGCATATTGTCATCCTTCCAGGCATCAGTACCGGAAGAAAAGGTTGCCAGATTCTTATCGGATTCGTATTTCAGATAGCCGGTCTTGACAAAAATCGAGTCAGTGAACATATTCACGTTTCCGGAGAATGTGAATGTCTTGATTTTGGAATCATAAGTTCCTTCGTCACTCTCGACAATCTGACCGTCTTTGTCGCGCATCGCTCCTCCATTCAGGAAAACAGCCACAGAGTCCTTGGTATTATAGTCCAGATGTCTGGTTCTCAGCGTATTGTGATCCTTATCCTGGAGCTGTACCGTGCTTCCTCTGAACTGAGCGAGGTCGCTGTCTATGAGATAGGTGAGCCTGTCACTGTCCAGAACTGTCTCTTCCTGAAGGATGCGCACATTTCCCCATGCCTCAATGATGCGGGTGTCAACCGTCCATATTGCCGTGTCACAGAGCAGGTATGTCCCGTTATGCAGAAACCTTGCAGGTCCCACTACTTTCCTGTATCCGGAATCCTGCTCTCCGACCATCTGTACCGACTTGGAGCTCATCAATATCACCAGACTGTCCTTTTGCTCCTGAGCAGTCAGAGTCAGGGACAAGAACAGCGAAAGTATTGCTACAAAGATATTTATGAACGCATTGTACAGTTTCATGCAGATGTTTATTCAGTCCTCCTGAACTTGGTCTGCCAAGCGTCCCTTTCAAACGCGCAGTCCTGGAAAAGAGGATCTATGATAATGTATGTTGATTTGATTTTGGAATCGATGAAGTTGTTGATGGCCTCCATCGCTTTTTGGCTTTGCGCCTGTTCAAGGAGCAAGGTGTAATCGTTGGTGAACGTTGCAGTATGTGCAGGGAGAATCTTGTCAACTTTGATGATTTTATAAACGGTGTTACCGTT
>JBJFDE010000430.1:0-3785 GCA_051889855.1 Candidatus Cryptobacteroides sp.
CCTCACCTAATTCAGCGACGCTTTCATCAAAGTTGTCGTGCAACTCCTTTTCCGATATTCCGCAGATGTCGGCATACTCCTTGACCATCGATATGTCCTTCAAATTGTTGAGGGCACTGAATACGCTCAGTTTTCCAATCTTCGACACACCCGTCAGAAATCCGAACTTGATTTGTCCGTCCTTCGCCTTCAGCACGCTGTAGAAGCCCTGGAGGACCCTGCAATAATAATCAACCAGGGCTTCATTTCCCAAATTGTTCACAATAGGCTTGTCATATTCGTCAATCAGAATGACCACCTTCTTGCCAGCCTTTCGGCAGGCGGCATCAATGATATCGTTCATCCTGGCGGAGCTGTCGTCATATTTACGTACGACTCCATATTGTGCTTCCCAATTGTTAAGATGCTGGTCCAGAACGACATCCAAATCTTCCGGATTCAAATATTTGCCACTGTTCAAATCCAGATGCAACACAGGATATTCAATCCACTCCTTCTCCAGATGCTCCATGGCAAGGCCTTTGAACAGTTCCTTCTTCCCGGAGAAATACGCCTCCATAGTCGATATGAGAAGGCTCTTGCCGAACCTGCGCGGACGGCTGAGGAAATAATATGTTCCAGATGTAACCAATCTGTAAATCAGGTCGGTCTTGTCTATGTAAACATAGCCCGCTTCGCGGAGTTTCGCAAAATTCTGTATGCCTATCGGGTACAACATATTGTATCAAAGTTTATCGACATACAAATATACAATTAAATTTAAGTTATATGAACGGCCGGCAAAACTCTTTCACGAACGGCAGGTAATTACCATCTGGATTATGACTGCGGTGAGCATTATGGTCATCCAGAATTGCACGCCGATTCTTGAATTTACTGCTTTACCGGGAACATCCGTCTTCATTGCTTTCCGTCAACAAGACATCAAAAAACCTGTCGCCTTCCCAATAGAGCATCGGATGCAGGGCCCCGGTAAGTTTCCTGTAGTTGCCACCCAGAACCCTCATCCCTGACAATCTTTTCAATTTCAGTTCGAGTTCCAGGCGTGTTGTGGCAAAAACAAGGTTCGTGTATCTGCGGTTCTCATACAGATAGTCTGAGCTGTCGAAGCAGGGATAGGATTCCGAATCACAAACTGATAGGTTCTACAACTTAATCACTTTACCTGTTTTGTCAAGAATGACACTTTCGTCGCCATATCCAAGTTTAGCTCTGAGCAGGTCTTTTGAGACCATTTCAAAATTCCAATAAATGGCTGGTGTAATGATCTTTCCGGTCCGGGCATCCATAAGTCCCTCCCATCCGTCAACCATGTACACAAGAACATCATCAACCATAACACGGGAATATGCATCTCCGTCCTCATTCATTACCTCATATTCGAGCCTGTAAGTATTGTCAATAACAAACGGTTCCAGGACGGTTCCATCATACGAAATGAGCCTCTTCACATGATCTTTCTCCACGTACACACCATCATTGGATTCAGCAAACGAAATATCGTCATAGGCATCCGGGAAAACCCTGTCCAACTCCCCATCCAGAAGCCAGCACCCGTCATCATTGGCCACAATGCGATAGCCATTTTCCGGCCCTTCGATTCGTCTATGGCTCCAATCAAGTGCAATGCTGCCATCCTTTCTGTACATTGCATAGTGCCGACCATCGTCTTCGTAGCTCTCTGCAATGCAATAGCCGTCTTTGAAGACATAATCCGTAGTCTTCTCAAAAGGAATGATATAGTCAATGACCAGCCGGTTGTCCTTGTCAATGAAACCGATACGGTTGTCCGCACCAAGCACTCCGGCAACGCCTTCCGAGAAGTTCCACGCCTTGCTGTACTGGGCCGGAATAACAATCTCACCCGTCTTGACATTGACATACCCGCGCTTGCCCTCCTTGTCGCAGAACACGGTCAGGCTGTCACCCTTGCAGGGCTCTCCCGATACCCACCGGATCTTCTTGGTGGTGTACTCCTTTGATGCTTTGTTCCAGATGCGAACGGTGTTGTTCTTGTAAGCTCGCACCACCACATCTTTGGACAATGTGCGATCACGCCATTCATAACGGCCATAATGACTCTCACAGAAGGCAATTGAGAGAAGGATAGTGAATACGGCGACTCCTGCACCGATTAGTCCCAGGCCCACTTTCCAGGAGGCGTTCAGGATTGATTTTAGATTTGGTTTCATGATCTTTTGTTTTTTCATTCATACCGGAATTAAGCAAAAGTTGCCCACTAGAACTACATGATTCGTAGAAAGTTAATCAGGCAGGTTCACCACCTGAGAAACAGTCGTGATAAGGAGCATAAAGCGCATCCTTAATCGAATCGTGGCCGTCATCCATCAAGGCCAAGGACATTGATCCTGTACTGAGCCGAACCGCCGGAAATAATATATGTAATCAATTGTCCTTCGTGGTCAAACTTAAGTTCAAAGTTGTCAAGAGCAGCCACGATATGTCACTAATCAAAGTACTCATAAGTGTATGGCTCTCTATATTTTATCGGATAATTGGGATAAACAATCTGGCACCCACCAGAAATAATAGTATTCTCCCATGAAGACTACTTATGATACCTCTTGTGATGTCCGCATTTCTTGCAGTAGGACTCCTGCCACACTTCGCCGTCAGTTATGGCCTTGAAGCCAGAACAGTCACAGCCTACAGAGCCGGAACAATGATCTCCCTGGCAATCCACACAGGTTGGAGCAGCCTCCATCTCAGCCAGATTCCTAGAGACAGAAGTAAACGAGCACAATGCCACAATGGCAGCTGTTGTCAACACAAGCGCAGAAACTGCGATAATAATTCTCTTTTTCATTTCTCAATACCCTATACGTGTCGGGCGCAACTTTTAATTGGTTTCGTCTATTTATACCAGGATTTTGAGAAAGTTACCCCACGGAGACTCCATTATTTGCAAAAAATTCACTTAATTAAAAAGAATATCTTTGCAGCAGATAAACTAATGCTATATGGACGCCGAAAATGTGCTCTCGTAAAAAATCACTCAGGCAGGGTAAACCGCCACAGATATCTGCGAGGTTTATTCCCTGCCAGAATGAAATGGAAATTGTTTCGGGTTAATGGTATTTATCGCTTCACCACACAGAATGTAACATCTGTAGTTGTAGTATATTTTGAATTGCTGCATTCAAAATAATAATACACGTATGTACCTCCAGAATAACCAGCATGAGACTTGTCAAAGGTCGTACTCCTTGATGTCGTAGCATACTGACGCATTGTTTCGTGCTGATTCATATCAGATGCTTTCGGTGTCGTAGAAGGTTTTGAAGCATAACGTCGCCAATGTACGACGCAGTTCATATTATCCCAAGTATCTCCTCCATTATTGAACCGGCACCTTAGTGAAACCATATCCGTTGTAGTGGTTGTCAGATAGCGCTCCAGTTCCGGTCGCGTAATCTTTGTAGTTGACGATGAGCCTGAGTCATTGGGAATTTCATAATCATCAGTCTCGCAGGCGCAGAGGCTCAGCAGGAACGTCATCATCGCAAACAATGACAAAAATCTTTTTATTTTCATAAAAAACAAATTAATATTATTATAAACCATATTCTCTAAACTTCATCTGCCAATACGCAGGTTGGATAACGCTGGCAGCTATTGCCGTTGACCAAGTCCCCGCAGTATCCTGAGTATACATACGGCCGTTGGGATAGACAATAAACATATCCGCACTGTAGGGGATATAGGGACAAGACTGAGGATTGTAGCAATTCAAAAATGAGGTACAATTCCCATATACATCATAT
>JBJFDE010000431.1:0-3752 GCA_051889855.1 Candidatus Cryptobacteroides sp.
TGTAATCCACCGGTAATGCTAACGAATTGTATATTACAACTTCCAGTGCTACTACATATTCTATCGGAGCTCCATCTGCTTTCCATAATGTCCCGTTGCTTCCTAAAGCAAAAATAGGAAGTAATCCGTATTTTGTATTCTCAGACGGAAACGGAAGTACAAATATCAGTATGAAATGTTCGCAGAATAACAACTATCTGAATGTAAATAATAGTGGAATTTACGGTTTGGGCGGATATAATGGTTTGGATAATGGAAGTTCATTCAAATTTTATAGGTTGAATCCTGTAGTTATTACGGCAAGATACAATAATTCAATAGTTCTTGAGACGATTGATCCGATGTCCGGCTTGTCTTCGCCGGTCAATACGATTGCCAGAAATGATTTTATCAATATACTTGTTTCAGTGAATTTCAACAAGGATAAAGGAGATTTCGAGTTTACTGTTAAAAACTGGAGTGAGATTTCCGGTGACATTGATTTCAACTAGACATTTACAATAGATTATGAAAATTTCATTAAAATATCATATAGCTTTGTTATCCGCACTCGTCTTGTTGTCTTGTCAGAGGGAAGAACTGCTCGAACCCAATATTGGAGATGAGGTTTGGGTGAATTTTGATTTCGGACATAAGTCATTCGAGGAAATAGCCGTGACTACCAAGGCTACTTTGGACGTTGTTCCTGAGTCCCGTGTCAGCAATATGTTCGTTTATGTATTTGTCGGAGACAAGAGGTATTACGCTCATTATTTCGACAAAGAAAGTCTAATGGAATCATCAGAATTGACCAAAGCGTCATCGTTTAACTGTTGGTATGTGGACCAACAGACTTCGTCCAGTGATGATCCCACACACGGTACTGTGCGTATCAAGGCCCCTGCAGTATCTGGAGCTGAAATCGTAATTATGGCAAATATTGATGCCGATATGGTCAATGTGTCTCCTGAGAAACTCAATATGGTTACTAAATTTAGTGAGCTTCAGGCCTTGAAAGCCGTGATGAATCAGGAAATCACTTCCCGCAACGGTCTGTTCCCTATGTATGGAACGACGTCTGTAGATATTTCATCTGATGGTATCGTACCGGCGGGAGGAAGCGGAACGGCGACTGTGGAGCTGGAGCGATTCGATGCCAAAGTGAAGGTAAAAGTGAGGGTCGCTACAGCCAATGAAATTTCCTCAACAGATGGAGGAGTAACTACCAGACAGACCCTCAAGGAGTTCCGCCCGGAGTCCTGGAGGGTGGTCAATCTTCCGAAGGGGTGTTATATTGTTCCGCGTGCGGAGGATGCCGGGGAGGGTTTCTTTTCTACTGAAGCTGTCGGCTTCGAGACTGTCGGTACTGAGTCTTTCACTTTTGTCAACAGCGGCACCGGACTTAGTCAGACTGTAGAAAGCACAGTCAACGGTTTTTCCTTTTATATGATGGAGAACAGGCAGACAGCCAAGAATACTATAAGTTCATATCACGACCGTGACCGGCGAATAAAGACTGCTACAGGCGAGTTCGATACTTCTTCCGGGCTTTGGGTAAATGCTCCTGAGGACGGCACTTATCTGGAAATCAAGGGTGAGGTCCTGATGGATGTCGATGTGTCTTCCGAGGCGAAAACTCAGCAGCTTGCCGCAGATGTCACCTATTATGTCCATCTCGGGGATATTAACGCAAGTGTGAATGATTACTATGTCAAAAGGAACACATTTTATACTTATACCATTACAATCAAGGGGGTGAGCAATATAGAGCTGGAAGTGTCAACCTCGGATGCCGCCAACCCTGGTTCAGTGGTGGAGAATCAACCCGGGGCTGAGGGAATGGTTTATGTGGCTAAAGAATCCATCTTCACGTTCGATGCCCATTATGGACAGCGTGTTTTCTGTTTTGATGCCGCATATATAGATCCGAACACAGTCACCTGGTATGTCAAAACTCCGTTTGGAAAAGAGGGAACACCTCCGAAGGTGGGAGATACGGAAGTTCCTTCAGGTATGGACTATCAATGGGTTCATTTTTTGGTCAATAATGTTTCATCATCAGATACTTATAATTATGAGTATGGAGGTTCCTCTTCGACGGGAACTTTGGCCGACTATCCATATTCCAAAAACAATATGCCGTGGCCTGGAGATCCGGATGACGGCTATGAATCCGCTGCGGAGACTGCTTTGTGGGCGAGCGGCAGGGAAGTGATGGACATTGTGGAATTTACTAAATATATTAAGGAGCAGGCTCGTGCCTACAATGCCGGCGAACCGAGTGATTTCCGCAGGGAGTTTGACCAGGAATGGTTTGACTGGTACAATGACAATCATCCCGGGAGTGAGGTGTCGGATCCGGCAACACTCATTGAAGGGAAACCGGGACCGTGGTTCAGGGACAGGATTTATATGACAGTGTTTGTTGATGAATTCTATTATGATGAAGATCCTATAACGGGAGAAAAGAGCCAGACTTTGTGGAAAAGGTTTGTCAATCAGCCGAACCGTCTGATGCATATCCTGTGTGACAATCAGAAGAGTCTCGATAAGGCCAGCTCGGCAACCGGCAGCGTAATCACCCTCCGCCAGCGTTCGATTCAGACTCCGTATTCCCTGACAAGTGACTGCGTTTCCGGCTGGGGCTGCGAGACCGAGGATGAAAATGCGGACAGTTACTTTTTCTTCTATCCTGATGAAGCGGACAAATCCAGCACCAACCTTGACACTTACAAAGGATCCAGTCTCGGAAATAATTCGGTCTATAATGGTCTCTATAATACGGTCAGGCTTTGGGGGTGTTATAGTTCAGGCACTTGGAATAATTTGAACTGGGAAGATTATCTGGACTATAATAGGGTTAACGATTATACGACCGATGGCAAATATATTATTTTCCTTCGGAATGATAAAGCCTGTCTGAAATATTCCGCGATGATGCGTAACAGGGACAACAACGGTAACGGAATCATTGACCCGGAGGAAGTGAAATGGTACACTGCTTCGTTGGGACAGCTTGAATTCCTTTTCTTCGGCGAACTCGGTTTGGCGGAAGATGCTGTTCTCTATCCGATCAGATATTCTTCGGCTACCGGCACTTTTGCTTCAGGGCCCTATGCGGGAGAGAAAAAATGGAAATGCCACGTCATAAGCAGCACAGAAAGCAGCAATGTCGTGCCTCAGTTGTTGTGGGCAGAGGAAGGGCTGTCTGTGGGCAATTATAAGGCAGGATGGTGGGAAGCAGGACCGTATCTTGTCAAATGTGTCAGAAATCTAGGTTTCACTCCGGCAGATTTCGATACGGATGATGATGCGCATAGACCTCAAAACATTGTGGATGAATACCATCCTTCTGGAACCATAGATGAAAACTCCGTCTATCATTTCGGTATGCTGAATCTAAATGACAAATCCAAGCGATTCTATACGTCGGTGGAACTGGAACCTGCCGATGAAAATTCCGAAATGGCAAGGCTTTACAACGGGTTGGAAACGGGAGAGGTGGTGACAGCCTCAGACGTCGGAATTAACAGTTATTCAGATCTGTATGATATGTTGCTACGAGGAGAATCACCTTGTCCGGACGGATACAGGGTGCCGAACATCCGCGAGGCAGCTTTGATGTATCTTCTTTGCTCCGATGCCAACTGGTGGAAAGGTGATGCATACAATCCGTTTTTTACGTGTTCGTATTATTCCCGCGGACCGCGAGGACTCGGAGAGTCGGGCTATTATGATTCTTGGGGAATCCAATCCGCATTGAAAGGAGGAAA
>JBJFDE010000432.1:0-3750 GCA_051889855.1 Candidatus Cryptobacteroides sp.
TGGAGTCGAGAAATCTGGTGAATGATAATGCTTAGCAAGATTTCTCCATGCGCTTTCCGACTGCCGTCGGCTGCTTGCTGCAAATGTCCTCTGAACTGTTTGCTGACCGCTCACGAGGCCGAAATGACAATGTACGATTTTAGTTTAGTCGAAATGACAATATAAGTGTTTCGTTTGGTCGAAATGACAATGTTGCCTGAAATGACATTAGAAAAGCTTATTTGCAATTATGAAATCTTTCAGTCTTGCAGTCGCTACGGAATGCTCGAACAGTTGCTACGGAATACTCGAATAGTCGCTAAGGAATACTCTGACAGTCGCTATGGATTACACTGACAGTTGATACTGAATACGCTGACAGCATGTGCGGAATAAGGGGACAGCATGTGCGGCATAAGGGGACATGGTCAGGAAAAGAAAAATTTAGTAATAATCAGCTACGATATACATACCATATTAGATTTTCGCGTATCTTTGTGAGATTGGAATTAATTGTGCCACTAATAACACATGACAGATATGGTCATCAGGAAAATTACAATTGCACTGCTCGCACTGACAGCATTATGCGCTTGCAGCAAAACCTACAAAACAGACACAATCGGCATACAGGTTACCCCTGAAGAGAACAGGGAATATTCCTATACGGACAAGAAGGCCGGATATTGGTATGGAAAGACATATCAGGACGAGACAGAATTCTGGTTCGGATGGAATATGGCAAAGAAACGGATACTTTCGGACTACTTCCTCAGCATCGACGGACAGAGACTGTCCAGAAAAGATGCCGTGGACTGCATCGTGTATCCTGAACGCATGGAAAGAACCTGGCCCCAGGCCAAGGAAACATTCATGCTGCTCGATGACGTACCGATTGTCGTGATAGAATTGCAGACAAAAGGCAAGTCGATGGAATGCAGCCTTGACATGGAACACCTTGCCGCAAGTGAACCATCTGAACTTGGCCTTATGTTCACACCGAAAGAAGCCCCTGAAAACCGCATCCTGCTTGCCCCTATGAAGAAAGTTCCGTTCTCAGCAATAGAAAACGGAATACAGACCAGGGGCTCGAAAGGATTCATCCTCACCTACGGATCACCTGAAGAATGCAAGGCACTTGCCATACAATTCTATGCCAAAGGCAACGAAATGATAGTTGCCCGTAAAGACAGAATCAATTCACTGATAACAGAATACAACCTTGTAACATCCAACCTTCCGGAGCTTGATAAAGCCCTTGACTGGATTACAATCACCATGGACGAACTCATCACCTGCCAGCAGGGCAACGGCATCTACGCCGGCCTTCCATGGTTCAACGAATACTGGGGCAGGGACATGTTCATATCCATGCCGGGCGCATGCCTCGTAACCGGACAATTCGAAGTGGCAAAACAGATTCTCAAGGATTTCATCCTCCTTCAGGACAAAGACCCGAAATCACCGACATACGGCAGAATCCCGAACCGCGCCAATCTCGAAGGCATACTCTACAACACCACGGACGGCACACCACGCCTCGTGGCGCAGGCCCTGGAACTGGCACAATATTCAGGAGACACCGATTTTCTTAAAGACATATATCCGGCAATCAAACTCAGTATCGACGCATCAATAAAGAACTATGCCGACCAGAAAGGCTATCTTACACATGCCGATGCAGACACTTGGATGGATGTAAAACGCAACGGCATTCCGGGCTCGCCACGCGGCAACCGTGCCAATGACATCCAGGCACTGTGGTACTCACAACTCATTGCAGGAAGCAAGATAGCAGAAATCGTAGGTGACAAGACCTCGGCTGAACAGTGGCTCAGACTCTCTGACAAACTTGCAGCAAACTTCGAAAATGACTTTTGTGACAAGGAGGCAAACTTGATATACGACCACCTTAATGCGGACTCAACTCCTGACCTTCAGTTCCGGCCTAACCAGCTTTTCTGCTTCGACCTCGTCAGGGACGAAAACTTCAAGAAACATGTCACACGCAGGGTCTGGGAAGAACTGGTCTATCCGTGGGGCACTGCCTCCCTTGCACAATGGGACTCTCAGTTCCACCCTCAGCACGAAAACTGGCACTACTATCATAAGGATGACGCTTACCATAACGGAACTATCTGGCTCTGGAACAATGGAATAGCCATGCAGAGAATGATTGAATACGGCCAGAAGGAAACAGCCTGGAAACTGTTCTGCAACATGGGAAGACAGGCCCTCAGGGAAGGCGCAGTGGGAAGCCTGAGTGAGAACGCAGATGCACATCCAAGGCCTGGCCGCAACTGGGTGAACCTCTCAGGAACCTTCCTCCAGGCATGGAGCAATGCAGAATATCTGAGAGTATGGTACCAGTATTTCCTCGGCATCAGACCGGACCTTCTCAACGGAACAATCATCGTAGAACCTAATCTCCCGGCGGAAATCAAATCATTGGTAACCAGTGTGAAAATAGGAAACGGAACCCTACTCTATGTCTATGACAATGGACAATTGATTGTGACAGGAGACAATATCGATGCTGAAATCAACGTTGTCAATCCTACAACCCCAGCAGACGATCCGGTCTTCGAAGGCGTAGATTTCTGTAAGGTGAATCCTCTCCCGTCCTATCCTTGCATGGACAAATATCACGAAACGGAAATTACTTATTTTTAGCGAATAGCCATTATGAGCCTTATTCAACTTAGCGGCATAAACAAAACCTACGATAACGGACAGCCTCTCCACGTGCTTAAAGGCATAGACCTGAGCATCGGGGAGGGGGAGTATGTCTCAATCATGGGAGCTTCAGGATCGGGTAAATCCACACTCCTGAATATACTTGGCATACTTGACAACTATGACAGCGGTGAATATTGGCTGGATGGCAAACTTATCAAGAATCTGTCCGAGACTCAGGCAGCCCATTATCGGAACCACATGATAGGCTTCATTTTTCAGTCGTTCAATCTCATACCTTTCAAAACTGCGGTAGAGAATGTCGAACTGCCTCTTTTCTATCAGGGCGTTTCCCGAAAGGCACTTCATGAAAGGGCTATGGAACTGCTTTCAAAACTTGGACTCGACTCCTGGGCGGAGCACCATCCCAACGAGCTGTCAGGCGGTCAGAAACAGAGAGTTGCAATTGCCAGAGCCCTGATTACCAATCCGCGTATCATCCTTGCCGACGAGCCTACGGGAGCACTCGACTCAAAGACCAGCCTTGAAGTGATGGAACTTCTTGGCAGTCTCAACAAAGATAACGGTGTCACCATCGTTGTTGTAACCCACGAAAGCGGAGTTGCCAATTCAACAAACAAAATCATCCATATCAAAGACGGCATCATCGGTTCGATTGAAGAGAACCGTGACCATAATCTTTCTCCATTTGGTGGAAGCACTCTAATGAAATAGCGGATGGAATTATTGGATGAAATATGGAACTCCTTGGGACGTAACAAGTTAAGGACCGCACTCACAGGCTTTGCCGTGAGCTGGGGCCTTCTAATGATTATTGCCCTCCTTGGAGCAGGCAACGGCCTGATGAATGCCCTGACATCCAATATGGACGTTTCCCTTGCAAATATCATGACTGTATATCCTGGCCGGCGAAGTCTTCCTTACGATGGAATGAAGGCACAATCCCAAATCAGGATGGACGTGAGTGACGTGGATTTTACGGCAAGCAATTTTCAGGATGTAATCGATGATGTTACGGCATGGATTTCCTATGGCAGCATGATTTCCTATGGCCAGGAATCCATGAATGCTACA
>JBJFDE010000433.1:0-13719 GCA_051889855.1 Candidatus Cryptobacteroides sp.
AATATGACGGCGGCTATATCTTCTTCGTGATGTCCAAGAGTGCGGTTCAGGATTATCTTCTTGATGAAGAGGGACTTGAAGAACTCTATCGCGGTGACTTGGAATATGTTCAGGAAATCGCCGATTACAACAACGTCACTCTGGAGGAATGTCTCAAACGTGCACCTCAGTTCTATACGGCTGACGGCTCCGAGACAGTGATGAAGTACTCCGACCTTGATGTGAATACTGACTATGTTGCATATTGCTACGGACTCAGTCTTGACGGAAAGAAACTCACAGAGACTGTTGTCGCAGAGTTCAGGACAGAGATTGTGGAGACCTCGGACATCAAGTTTGAGGCAAGTGTTACAGACATTACAAAGAACAGCGCAAGCATCACCGTTACTCCGTCAAATGAAGATTACTATTTCTGGACTTATATTTCAGAAATGGATTATGCAAAATACAGTCTCGACGAGATCATGTCGAACATGCTTGCAAACATCAAGACCAACGTTGAAAGCTGGGGTGTTGCCATCACTGACTATATCCACAGCGGACCTTCTCATGAAACACCTACCGACCTTTGGTCCGGCACCAAGTATTATATCGTGGCCTGGGGTATGGACTACGGCGGAAGCGCGACAACCAAACCTGTTGAGGTGACAAGCTTTACCACTGAATCTGAGCCGGTTACTGATGATTGTCAGTTCAAGCTCACCATCACTCAGGTCAAGCCTATGGATATCCGCATGAAAATCGAGCCAACCAAGGCAGACACAAGATACTATGCAGCTTTCATTGAAGAGAGCAAATGCGTAGGATACAATGACCGCCAGATGGCCCAGAGAATCGTGAACATGGAAAACAAACGTTTCGAGGACGGCGGATACTATGATCCTGAAGATAACAACTGGACAGCCCAGACCCATGCCGGAACCAATGAATTCTGGGGCAATGCCGATCTTTACTGGACCTTCCTTCCTGAGCACACATATCAGATGTATGTATTCGGAGTTGATGCTAATGGAAACATCACCACTGAGGTTGCACGCATTGACCAGAAGACCGAGCCTGCTGTCAAGTCAGACATGACCATCAAGACCGAACTTGTCAAATCCACTTGGAACTACGCAACCTTCCAGTTCACTCCAAGCAACAATACAGAGTATTATCTCCCATTCCTGCTTGAGACTCAGTATGCCGACCTTTACAAGAAGGCTGACGGTACTTATGACGAGGCTATGCTCATGGAGGATATCGAGCATTATTATGAGAACGAGATTCTCTACAAGATCCAGAAAGGCCCGAGCGAGCAGATGTTCTACTGGACTTCCGACACTGACTACACCATGCTTGTCTTCGGTTATGCCGGAATGAACACCACTCCGTTCTATGAAACAGAGCACCATTCACCTGCAATTCCTTTCGGAAAGAGTGATGCGGAAGTTGAGGCAACCTACGAATTCATCGATGGTACAGCCCTCTGCAACAAGTTCCCTGAAAGATGGGATCATGCAGAGTATGACGGAAGCTGCATCATGGTGATGAGGTTCACTCCGAACGAACATTGTCTCCACTGGTACGGTGGTGTATGGGCACCTATTTCAACTTACGAAATGGGAATCGACCATCTGATGGCCCTCATCAGGAACGACTCTGCACCGGCTAATGCCATCGACGTTTACCAGCAGACATGCCGCCCTTGGTACAATTACCCATGGAGCTTCTCTTATGTGGCTGAGGGTACCGGCGGAAACTTCGGACAGTGGCACTATATCGAGTTCACTCCGACTGTTGACCAGTGCGTAGAGCCTTATGACTTCTGGAGCAACCCTTATGACGGAACGACAAAAGTCTTCTCAATGTCCAAGACTTCACGCGAAGCTCCTGCGGACATTACAGAGAAAGTTCTCCGTCCGGCAGACGGCAAACTTCTCAAGGCATTTGCACTTGGACATAAGACTGAATCCAGACAAACAAGAGATTTGGAATAATGAAGCTTTTTCGTATTACAGCCGCCCTGGCGGCGATTATGATGATCTCAGGCCTCTCCTCATGTGAGAAGCCTGAGGTTATTGAAACACCTGTTATCAAGGTGGTCAATACCAGTGTACAAGTCCCTGCTGAGGCTTGTAGCGAAACCGTCGGTTTCACTTTGGAGAATCCTGCCGAGGGTTCTGTTGTTACAGCGACTTCTTCTGAGGATTGGATCAAACCTTCTGTGAAGGAGTCTTCCATATCCCTTTCTGTAAAGGCAAACACAGATACAGAGGAGCGTTCCGCAAAGGTGACTGTGAAATACCCTAAGGCTAAAGATGTTGAAATAACTGTCACTCAGGCAGGCTACAAACCTTTAGTCATTCCTGTTTCTTTGGAAGTGGAGAAAACTCAGGTGAATGTCACAGCTGCGTCTTGCATTGAAAAGATTGGCTTCACTCTCAAGAATGCAGATAAAAATGAGACAATTACGCTTGCCTCATCCCAGGAATGGGTTGAGTGCAGCATAGAGGGGGCTTCCATCGTCCTTTCAATCCAGGCAAACTATTCTGAAGAGCGTAAGGCAGAGGTTACTGTGAGCCATCCGAAAGTGGATCCTGTCGTGATTACAGTCACTCAGGCTGCTGCCGGTGAGGAAATTGCCATCTCAGAGTCTTCAAAAGCTCTTCCTGTCGAGGGTGGTTCCTTTGAAATCCAGGTGAGCAGTGACCGTGAATGGACTCTTGAGGGATCTGCAGATTGGATAGAAGTCTCAGCGACTCAGGGAAAGCCGGGCGACAAGATTAGCTTCAAGGTAGCAGAAAACTCTGCACTTGATGGCAGGACAGCCACTTATTCTTTCAAATGTGCTTCAAAATCAGCTGAATTGACAATTTCCCAGGAAGGCAGGACTATCATTTCCAGCATTAAGGACGCCGTCCTGAAACAGTGGCTTCTTGACAATGCCGACCTTGACAGGGACGGTGCCATTTCAGCCCAGGAGGCGGCAGCCCTGACAACTCTTGAGATCAAGGGCAGCGCAAATCCTATGGATCCTTCAATTGAAACTCTTGAAGGACTTGAATTCTTCACCAACCTAGAGACAATCAATCTCTATCAGCAGGGAATGGTCGAGGCTGATTTCTCCATGATGAAAAACCTCAAGGCAGTCAATGTCGGATACAGCAAGTACCTCTTTTCTCTCAATCTCTCAGGTTGCACCAATCTTGAGACCATCGAGGCCGGAGGATGTACCAAGCTTTCCAAGATTGTCATCACAGACTGCACTGGTCTTAAAAACATAATAGCTTATGCATCAGGCTTGTCCGCAATAGATGTCAGTCAGGCAACCGAACTGGAAAGCCTTACTGTATATTCTACGAAGATAGAGACCCTGGATTTGACCAATAATGAAAAACTCAGGAACCTGACTGCCGGATGTGAAACCCTCTATGAGGTCAGGATGCCGGCAAAGAGCCAGCTCACTTCAATGTCATTGTCAGGGGCCTCAAGCCTTGTTTCCGTTGACCTTTCCGGATGTACGGCACTGAGGTCACTGTCCCTGTCATCCACAAGTGTACGCAGTCTGGATTTGAGCAAATGTGAGGTCTTGGAGAGTGTGGACATTGATTTCACCAAGAAGATCAACACCTTGGATGTCAGCAAGAACTATCATTTGCGCAAGGTGAATGCATATCTCAGCAACCTTACCAAGCTCATCACATTCAAAGGCCAGTGGGATATCATCAAACCGAACTGTCTTGGCGTTTCCGACTATATGGTCAAAGGTTATGAGGTGGATATAGATTATCCTTCAGACTGTGCTTCATTCATAACTGACGAGTCTCTCCGCAATTATATTCTCAACAAATATGATACGGACGCTGATGGCAAGATTTCAGGCGAAGAGGCAGAGAAAGTCACCACTGTCAAATATGCAGGCAAAGGATTGAAGTCATTCGACAACTTCCTTTTCTTCCGCAATATAGCAGTCCTTGATCTTTCTGACAATGACCTGACTTCCATTGACTTGGGATCATTTGTCCATTCACTCAAGGAACTCAGTCTTTCCGGAAATAAAATCAAGGAATTGAGTGTCGAGGGTGCCGTCAATATCGAAACCATCAATATTTCCGGCAATGCCATGGAGACTCTGAATGGAATGATGGGTACTTCGATGAACAAGCTGACAAGTGTTGATGCTTCAAATAATCGTCTCAAGACATTCAGATGCTCATACAATACTTCACTGACCAATGTGAATCTGTCGAACAATGAGCTGACCGTGTGTGATCTGGACGGATGCAGCAATCTTTCGGATCTCAATGTCAGCCATAACCAGCTCACCAACGAGACCAATTCGCTTGTAAGACCTTATACCTGGACTTCGCTGAATGTCATTGACTTGAGCTACAACAATTTTGAAAGAATCAGCAGCGACAGGACCTGGACCGATGCCTGGGAAAACCTTATTTACATCAATTGCAAGGCATGTCCGGAGCTCAGGGAACTTGATTTGTCGCCGAATGCAAAACTTCGTGAGTTGTATGTAAAGGAATGTCCTAAGCTGTCCAAGGTGACAATCAATGCAGGAACAAATCCATACATAGAAAAGGATGACAATACGACAATTGAAAGAAAATAAAGCGATGAAAAAGATATTATTTACCCTTTCAGTCTGCGGGTTGTGCCTGTTTTCATGCACAAAACCTGATGATGGCGGCAATAATCAGGAACCGGGGCCGGATCCGGTGGTGGATGAATTTGTCCCTGAACTTCCTGCGGACAATTCCGCCGAAGGTGTCAGGCATCTTGTGATGCTGACGGATTTCACCGGAAGCGGATGCCCGGGATGTCCTTTCCTGCTTCAGGCATTTGATAAACTGTTTGAGGATAAGACTTTGTATTCCAATGTAATTATGACTGCCGCTCATCAGTACAATGCTGACGATCCTGCCTACTATGCTGATACAAAGCTTGCTTCAAGCTTCAGTATCAAGCAGTTCCCAACTCTGGTCATCAACTTGTCCGAGGTTTATGATACTCAGGTGACTGTCCAGTCCAATCTGAAAAAATGGATTGGCGATGCCATAGCTCAGAATGCCAAGGCAGGAATATGTGCTTCCGTTGCAGTGAAAGATGACGTCCTTTATGTCAATACACAGATTAAAGCATTGGAGGACAATACTTACCGTGTCGGAGCATGGCTTGTTGAGGATGGTATCTATGCCGTGCAGGAAGGTACTGCAAACGAAAAATACTATACTCATGATGCTTGTCTGAGGGTTGCCGAGAGCAAGGTTGTCAACAGCTATCAGGGTCTTCGTGTGGGAGATCTGAAAAAAGGACAGACTGCAGACAAACTTTTCAAGATCAATCTCGACAATGCATGGAAACGCGAGAATTGCAGGGTGGTGGTTTTTGTTTCCACAAAGACTGCTTCCGGCGATTATGCTGTAACCAATGTAGCGGCTACCAAGAGCCTGAATGACAAGGTATCTTATAAATAGACTGACGTGAAAGCATTTTTTAAAACAATTTTAATTATGGTCTCATCTTTTGTTCTTGCCGTTTCATGCGGCAAGGACAAGGACGGGATTTCCATTGTAGGGTCATGGGAGCTTTGTGACTATCAGACAAAGTCGGTTACCATCGGACAGCAGCCTTTGACCGTTATTGTGGACTTCGCTTCCGACGGTACTTTTGAACTCCGTCAGAAAACCGGATCGGAACAGAGGTTTACAGAATATTCCGGAACATGGTCTCTGGCCGGTGACATGCTCAGCGGCAAATATGAGGATGGCTCATCATGGGCTTCCACTTACACTGTAACCCTTGCAGGTGACAAGCTGACTTTGACCTCATCCACCACCCCGGCGGAAGTCATGACTTTTCAAAAAGCCGGGAACTGACGAAAACCTTGCACTCGCGGCGATTTTTGTTAAATTTGCCCGTTGAAATGAAAAGGTATGCGTAGTGGCGTATCAATACAATGGGATAAACTTGCAAAACTTGAGTATGATTATCAGCGGAAAAGAACTTTCAGCTACATTGAAGGCCCAGATGGCCGAAACAGTGGCGACATTCCCGGAGAAATATGGCCGGGTGCCTCATCTGGTTGTAATTCTGGTCGGAAACGACCCTGGCAGCGTGTCTTATGTGACCGGCAAGGCCAAGGCTTGTGAAGTAACGGGCATAAAGAATACTACCATCCGCAAACCGGAAACTATTACTGAGGATGAATTGCTTACCCTGATTCGTGAACTGAATGAAGATGACTCAGTTGACGGCATACTTGTTCAGCTTCCGCTTCCTAAACACATCAGCGAGGCAAAGGTCATTGAGACCATTTCAAAGGAGAAGGATGTGGATGGGTTCCATCCTCTGAATGTTGCGGCTCTGTGGCAGAAGCAGCCTTGCACCGTTGCCTGCACTCCTAAGGGTATCATACGTCTGCTGAAAGCTGCCGGCGTGCAGATTGCCGGAAAGAGGGCAGTGGTAATCGGAAGGAGCAATATTGTGGGCCTTCCTGTTGCAAAGCTTCTGCTTGATGAAAACGCCACCGTGACCATCGCCCATAGCCGTACGGCGGATCTCGCATCGGTGACACGTTCTGCGGAAATCCTTGTAGTGGCCATCGGAAAGCCTCGTTTCGTGACTGCGGACATGGTAAGCGAGGGCACTGCAGTGATTGATGTCGGAGTCAATCGCGATCCTCAGACTGGAAAACTCTGCGGAGACGTGGACTTTGAGGCCATCGAGCCGAAGGCTTCGGTCATCACTCCTGTTCCCGGAGGCGTGGGTCCCATGACCATCTGCTGCCTCATGGAGAACACCATCGAGTGCTTCCTCCGCCGGCAGTGATCTGTAATCTCGACTAAGCGAAGCGCACGGAGAGATCTCTACCGATGTCTGGCAAGGAGCTCCTCCTCAATCTCGGAAATACCAACCCCCATCTGTTCCATAAGAACAAGGTAATGATATAGCAGGTCGGCCGCTTCATACACGAAGCGGTCCCTGTTTCCATCCACCGCCTCAATCAGGCTTTCGGTACATTCCTCACCTACCTTCTTGGCAATTTCCTTCACACCCTTGATGAAAAGCTTTGTAGTGTACGAGCCCTCAGGCATATTTTCGTGCCGCCCCGCAACAACTTTTGCTAGGCGCCTTGCAAAGCCTTCAGACTCCTCCGTATCAAAGCAGGCCGTGGTGCCCCTATGGCATACCGGACCGACCGGGTCTGCATAAACAAGGAGCGTGTCCTTGTCGCAATCTATATACATATTCTTGACAATCAAGAAGTTGCCGCTGGTTTCTCCCTTTGTCCAGAGTTTTTTCCTTGTTCGTGACCAGAATATAACTTTGCCGGAAGATACGGTCAGATCGAACGCCTCCTCATTCATATAACCGAGCATCAGTACCTTGAGCGTACATGCGTCCTGAACGATGACCGGCAGAAGGCCGTCACCTGTTTTCTCCAATTGAAAATCGCTGAATTTCATTTTTATCTTTACTTTGGGGGAATTGCATTAAAACTGTCATATCTAAGAGAGCGGAGCACGGAGTGCGTAGCCGAGATGGCAGGGTGACATTATAATCTGACAGGAATACCTGCTGCCTGAAGTTTAGTTTTAACCTCACGGATGGAAATTTCTCCGTAATGGAAAATGCTTGCGGCAAGGGCTGCATCTGCCTTTCCTTCTGTCAGTACCTGGATAATGTGGTCCGTATTGCCTGCACCTCCCGAGGCGATTACCGGGATGCTGAGAATTTCGTTCAGTTTGGCATAGGCCTCGCATGCATAGCCGGCCTTGGTGCCGTCGTGGTCCATCGAGGTGAAAAGAATTTCGCCTGCACCTCTTTCCTGGGCTTCTTTTGCCCAGCTGAACAGCTCCTTGTCAGTGAGTTTCCTTCCGCCGTGAGTCGTGGCCAGCCATCCCTGTTCAGTCTGCTTTGCATCTATTGCCACCACGACGAACTGAGAGCCGTACCTTGAAGCGATTTCCCCAATCAGTCCGGGATTCCTGATGGCGGCGCTGTTGATGCTGATTTTGTCAGCTCCTGCGTCAAGCAACCTCTTGGCATCGTCCATGCTGCCTATACCTCCGCCAACCGTGAATGGAATGTTGATGTTCAGGGCAATGTCCTGCACCAGAGATGCAAAGGTGCTGCGACCCTCGTGTGTAGCCGTGATGTCCAGAAATACAAGTTCGTCTGCGCCTTCTTCGCAATATTTCCTGCCCATCTGCACCGCGTCCCCGACCTCCTTGATGCCGACGAAGTTCACTCCTTTGACCACCTGGCCGTTCAGTATGTCCAGACAGGGGATTATTCTTTTGGTTACCATAAATTTATCCGTTTTTCGTATATAGCCTTTCCTGTGATGACTTTCTTCATACCGGCCTCGGCTAGAGCCTCGATATCCTGCGGCCCGCTGACGCCTCCGCTGACTGTAAATTCCACCTCAGGAAATTCTTCCTGCAGCTGCTGGTACAACCCGATATTCGGTCCTGAAAGCATCCCGTCCCGGCTGATGTCCGTGCAGATGACCTGAGACAGACCGTCCGGCAGGAAACGCCCGATCACCTGCTCGATTGCCTGCTCGCTGTCCTCCGTCCAGCCCTTGACCGCAACCTTGTGCCCTCTGACGTCGGCCCCGAGAATCATCCTCTGTCCCGAAAACTCCTTCAGCCAGCCGCTGAATTTCTCAGGCGAAAGAACCGCCGCACTGCCGATAATTCCGCAGGTTGCCCCTGCATTGAAAATGTCCCGCAGAGCCTGGTCATTGCTCAGACCGCCGCCCCATTCAAGTTCAAGGTCAACGCTGCTGGCAATCTGTTCCAAAGTCTTGAGATTCATCGGTTTGGAAGCCTTTGCTCCATCCAGGTCCACAAGATGTATCCTGCTGACCCCGCAGTCAGCGAACCGCTTTGCCATATCCACGGGAGAAGCATCATAGACCTTCACCCTGTCGTAATCGCCCTGGCTCAGGCGTACGCATTTTCCTCCGATAATATCGATTGCCGGAATAATCTGTATCATAATCTTCCTGTTATCTTATTATAAGTGATGAAGTTTATAAGTTGATGAAGTTTCTCAAAATGGCCTCCCCTGTAGCCCCGCTCTTTTCCGGATGGAACTGCGTAGCATAGAAGTTCTCATATTTGAGGGCTGCGCTGAACATCGTCTTCCCGTGAACACAGGTAGCGATGGTGTCCTGGCACAGGGTAGGGCAGTAGGAATGAACAAAATATACATATCTGTCCGTCCCGACAGAAGATGCCGAAGATCCAGCCCCGCTAGCTCCTATCCCGTTGAACAGCTTGCATTTGCCAAGATTCAGATTCCCGATTTCGTTCCAGCCCACATGCGGGACCTTGGCCTGTGGGTCATACGGAAGCCTCCTTACATGTGCATCAAAAATGCCCATACATTCGACTCCTCCGCCCTCTTCGCTGTCCCTGCACATAATCTGCATGCCAACGCAAATCCCCAGCACCGGCTGTCTGAGTTTCTTTATCACAGACACCAGACCGGTTTTCTGCAGATTTGCCATAGCCTCGGCAGCATTGCCCACTCCCGGCAGAATCACCTTGTCCGCAGCCTTGATGGTGGCCGCATCCCTGGTCAGAACATATTGACAGCCAAGTCTTTCCAGCGCATTTTCAACAGAACGCAGGTTCCCGCAATTGTAATCAATTATTGCAACCATCAGAGTAATCCTTTAGATGAAGGCAGTTCCCCCTCGAAGGCATTCCTTGCCACAGCCTGCCTGATACTGCGTGCAAAAGCCTTGAATATGCTTTCGGCAATGTGGTGATTGTTCTCGCCTCGGGCCTGAATGTAGAGATTGGCCTTCATGGTAGTGCTCAGGCTCCTGAAAAAATGCCCGAACATTTCCGTAGGTACGTCCCCGACATATTCCCTTGTAAATTCGACATCCCAGACCAGTTCCGGCCTGCCACCGAAATCGAGCAGCACGATGGCCCTGGATTCATCCATCGGAAGGGCAAACCCGTATCTCCCGATTCCTCTCTTGTCGCTCAGTGCCTTGAGAATGGCCTCTCCGAGAGCCAGACCCACGTCTTCAATCGTGTGGTGTTCATCCACCTCAAGATCTCCCATACATTTGATATCCAATGATATACCTCCATGATGGACTATCTGGTCGAGCATGTGATCGAAGAATTTCAAGCCAGTATCCACTCGTCCGAATCCACCGGGGCTCTGCGGATTCCTGTCCAGATTCACTTTTATCCTGATGTCGGTCTCCCTTGTTTTGCGGCAAATTTCCGCACTTCGGTCTGCAGAAGCAAAAGAAGTTTCATTACCAGATAGAATCGCAAGCATCCTGTCGTTTTCTTCCTTGGTTCCAATGCTGATTCTCAGGCAGCCCGAACATCCGGCCACCTTGGTCCTGTTCCTTACAATCACTCCCTCTCCGATCAGTTGCGCATATCTTTCATTTGCATCGTCAACCTCCACTAAAATGAAATTCGCCTCGCTCGGCCAAACTTTCCTGACGCACCCGATACCTTCGAGAGCCAGGGCAACGCGTTTTCTCTCGGCAATTGTTTCAGAAATCTGAGCGCTGATGTCCCGTTTCAGAATCCCGGCCGCAATCTCCTGGGTGGCCTTGCTTATGTTATAAGGATATTTTACCATCGACATAAGGGAGATGATTCTTTTGCTTGAAAATGCCATGCCCAGCCTCAGAGCTGCCATACCCCTTGCCTTGCTCATCGTCTGCAGGACAATGATATTCCCATATTCTTCCGAAACAGCATCAGTTATCAATGAAGGAATGCTGCTGTAATCAATATAAGCCTCATCCACGACCACGATTCCCTCAAACTTTTCGGCTATCTCCAGAAGCTGCTCCTTTGAGAAGGCATTTCCCGAAGGGTTGTTCGGAGAACAGAGGAAAATGACTTTCACATTGGCCCCGGCCTTATCCATAAGTGCCTCAGTATCAAGGCTGAAATCCTCCCTTAAAGGTACTTTCTCAAGGGCAACATCATTGGTCGCTGCACTGACTTCATACATCCCGTAACTTGGCGAAATTGCAAGTGCCTTGTCCTTTCCCGGAATGCAGAATATCCTGAAAATCAAGTCAATGGCCTCGTCGCTGCCGTTTCCGAGGAATATATTCTCCACTGGAACGCCTTTTATACCTGAAATGATGCTCTTCAACTGTTTCTGGTGCGGGTCCGGATATCGGTTCCATCCGTTTTCATAAGGGCTCTCATTTGCATCCAGAAAAATGCCGATATTGCCCTGATATTCGTCCCTTGCTGTGCTGTATGGACATAGAGCGGCTATGTTAGGCCTTATCAGGCCTTCAATATTCTTAGACATAATATATTGATTTTCAGGTTTATAAAGAGTCTTTTCCCATTCTTATGGTCACTGCATTGGCATGGGCCTGAAGGCCTTCCGCATCCGCCATTGACGTGATAGTCTGAGACAGCCCACGAAGTCCCTCCTCTGAAAGTTCCTGGAAGGTGATTTTTCGGATGAAACTGTCTGTGTTGACTCCGCTGTGGGCTCGTGACCATCCGCAGGTCGGGAGGGTATGATTGGTCCCGGATGCATAATCACCAGCGCTTTCAGGAGACCAGTTGCCGATGAAAACACTGCCTGCCGATACAATCCTTGAGGCAATTTCCCATGGATTTTCAAGAGAAATTATCAAGTGTTCAGGCCCATAAAGGTTGGCGAACTCCGCCATTCTTGAACGGGAATCATCTCCGTTGAAAACAATGATTCTGCTGTTTTCCAATGCTTTGACAGCAATTTCAGAGCGTCCGAGCTGCTTAACCTGAACGTCAATTTCTGTCTGCACACTTTCTGCGATACTTTCGGAATCACAAACCAGAATCACCTGACTGTCAGCTCCGTGCTCAGCCTGTGAAAGCAAATCTGCTGCAACGAAGGCGGGAACGGCAGAAGCATCCGCCATGACCATCACTTCGGAAGGGCCTGCAGGAAGGTCAATTGCCACTTCCTTGTTGCCAAGAAGTTGTTTTGCAGTTGTTACATATTGATTGCCTGGTCCGAAAATCTTGTCAACCTTGGCAATAGTTTCGGTTCCGAAAGCCATGGCGGCAATCGCCTGTGCGCCTCCGACTTTGTAAACTTTGTCAATTCCGCAGTATTTTGCTGCATAAAGCACTTCCGGTGCCACTTTTCCCGTCTGCCTTGAAACAGGTGTACATAGTATAACTTCCTTGCACTGAGCCACTTTAGCCGGGATCGCAAGCATCAGGACAGTCGAGAACAGAGGTGCTGTTCCACCAGGGATATAAAGTCCGACTCTCCGGATGGGTACTCCCTTTTGAATGCACCTGACTCCGGGATAGGTCTCAAGTTCCACAGTTTCAGGTAATTGTGCACGGTGAAATGCTTCAATGTTCTGCGCTGCCTGTGCTATTGCCTTCTTGACATTTTCAGATACGGCATTCTCGGCAAAAGCAAATTCATCACTTTTGCACTCAAGACAAGAAGGGGCGCTTCCGTCGATTTCTTCTGCAAGGCTCCGGAGGGCTGCATCTCCTCCTTCTTTTACTCGCGTGATAATTTTTTCAACTCTTTCCCTGACAACAGGATTGTCAGTCGATGGCCTTATACACAGGTCTGAAAGGATAGAATATTCCGGATTTATATATTTTTCCATTATCGGGGAGGTTTTGTTCTTATGAAACCGAACGGCTATCAGACTCTCATAAAATTTTTATAAATGTAAAAATTTTTGATAGTATGAAAATATTCCGTATGAATTATAAAATGATTTTTTCTACATTGAGTATGAGAATACCTTCAGCACCGATAGCCTTCAATTGATGGACTTTTGACCAAAGACTGTCATTGTCAACCACGGAATGCAATGAGCACCAGCCTTTTGCAGCAAGAGGCATGATAGTGGGGCTACGCATTGCCGGAAGAATCTCGATGGCTTTGTCAATTGCGTCTTCAGGGATGTTCATCAGCATGTATTTCTTTCCTCTGCTTATCCTGGCTGACTCCATCCTGAACAGAATCTCATTCAGGATTTCCTGATTCTCTGGGCTCAGGTTTCCGCTTCCTATCAGCACGGCTTCTGAATCAAGCACAACTTCCACTTCCTTCAAATTGTTGGCTATCAATGTACTTCCTGATGAAACAATATCGAAGATTGCGTCTGCAATGCGGGCTGCCGGAGCAATTTCCACCGAACCGGTGATAACTTCAATCGTCGCATTGATATTGTTGTCTTTCAAAAATTTATTGAGGATGGCAGGATATGAAGTGGCAATTTTCTTCCCGTCAAAATAACTTACTCCTTCATATTCGTCGGCTTTGGGGATGGCCAGACTGAGACGGCATCCTCCAAATCCCAGTTTTTCCACAATCTTTACATCATAGCCTTTTTCCATGACTTCGTTCAGTCCTACGATTCCAAGGTCTGCAGAACCGTTTGCAACGACTCCGGGGATGTCGTCATCGCGCAGATATAGCATTTCAACAGGGAAGTTAGAGGCTTTAGATATGTATTTACGTTTGGAATCATCAACATCGATTCCGATTTCTCTGAGCAGGGCCGTACTTTCTTCATTCAGCCTGCCTTTGGATTGTACTGCAATTCTCAGCATATATGTTCGTTTTAAATATTTTCATTCATTGTCATCTCAACTCTCTGAAACTAACATTGTCATCTCGACTAAGCGAAGCGCATGGAGAGATCTTCGAATATATAAAAAAAGAAACCGACTCAAAATC
>JBJFDE010000434.1:0-13697 GCA_051889855.1 Candidatus Cryptobacteroides sp.
TGCAAAGATAATTCAAGATTATTCAATCGCAAACACAGGGTTTTGCAGGTGATCCTTTGTTACGCCTTTTGTTGTTTTTCGAGGTGTTTCATGTGGCGCTGGGTGCTGGATTTGAACCACTGGCCGTGGATTTCGCTGCAGTTGCCGGCTGTCATGAATGCATGGATATGGTTCTTTTCCATGTACTCGAGAAGCCTTCCGTATTCGTGCTGGGTGAGAAGGGCCTGAATCTCAACACCCGGCTCTTCAGTAAATCCACCTTTGATTTCATATAGGGTACATCCTCTTACAAGTTCCTCAATGATGTATTTGCGGATTCTGTCATAGTCCTTGGAAACGATGCAGACCCTCTTTCTGCGATTGAGGCTGGACATGAAATAGTCGATTGCCAGACCATTGAGCCATGTACCTATGATGCCGATTACAACCATCCTGAAAGTGTTCCCGGGAATGAAGATGGCTGTCAGACAGACTGCGATGCCGGCGAAAGTGACACAGGTTCCGATGTCAATGTGCATAAGCTTGTTCATGATCATAGCCACGATGTCCAAACCTCCGGTTGAGGCATTGATACGGAATAGAAAGGCCTGGGAAGCACTGAGCATGAGGACGAAACAGCAAAGGTCGAACCAGGGATCACCCATCACTGTGGTCTGTCCCTCTTCAATCAGCTTGCTCACCGGGTAGATAAGCTCACACAAATCCATGGCGGGTCCAAGGAAAATGGAAGCAAGAATTGACTTCAGCCCGAACTCCTTTCCTACAATCAGGACTGCAAGGATGACGAGAACTACATTCAGCATCAGCACAAATTGTGACACTTTGATAGCCGGAATAATCGCGTTGAGAACCATGGCAAGACCGGAGACAGTTCCGATTACGATTTTGCTTGGTATGAGGAAATAATAAACTGCAGCAGCTCCGACCAGAAGGCCGACAATCATGATGAGCAGTTCTTTAAACAGTTTCATTTTATAAAAATACTTAATATTCAGCCCGCGAATATAGGAAAAAAATATGTAAGTTTGCGTTCGGCTAAAAATATATACGAAATAGAACTAAATTGTAGCAACATGAAAATGAAACGAATTCTTCTATTTGCAGCAATGTGTCTGGCACTGACAGCCTGTGGCACAGACGATACCGTCGTAATCTTTCAGGTCTCTGACCCTCAGATGGGATTCCAGACAAGAAATGCAGACATGGAATATGAAACAGCTACCCTGATGGCAGCGGTCGAAGCCATTAATGCCACCTCACCTGATGTAGTGGTTTTTACCGGAGACCTTGTCCATGATTGCTGGAGCGAGGACCAATGGACTGAATTCAAAAGACTCTCAGGGATGATAGACAATAAAACGGAAGTACTCTATATCCCTGGAAATCACGATATTGTCTTTAAGGGAGATTTTGATATGAGCCCTTATATGAATCATATTGACACAGACAGATTCAATGTCAAAGTCGGCAATGTAATGCTCACCGGCATCAATACAGACTATATAAAATATACGGAAGGAAGCCCTGAAGAAATTGCACAGGTACAGTGGCTGAAAGATGCCCTTGACAATAAGGAAGATGGAGAAATATCCATATTATTCGGACACCACCCTTTCTTCCTGAACGACCCTCAGGAAGAGGAAGAATACTTCAATATTCGCCCGGAGAACAGGTCAAAGTATCTGGAAATATTTGAAAATCATCAAGTTGATGCTGTATTCTGCGGGCATAAGCATGATAACAGTATTGCCGCTGACGGAGACATTCCGGTCGTAACAACGAGTGCCATTGGAAAACCGCTCGGCCAGGCACCTTCCGGAGTTCGCGTGATAGTCTGCCGTGACGGCGAAATCCGCCATGTTTACCTGACTCCGGAAGAAGTTCCGCAGACACGTGACGAACTCATCGAACTTTTATATTAAAAAAGTGGCTGACCAAAAAGTCCTAAAAATGTCATCCCGACTAAGCGAAGCGCATGGAGAGATCTTCAGAAATTGCTGATTATCAGCAGATATCTCGACTACGTCCTCCGGACTTCGCTCGATATGACAGACTTAATGGTCAGCCTCTTATGAAAAGGAATTAATCCTGAACATTCTTCAGCACTTCCCTGATCTTAGCCTCGATTTCTTCGCAAAGCTCAACATTGTCAGTCAAAAGCTGTTTGACAGCCTCACGACCCTGAGCAAGCTTGCTGTCACCGTAGCTGAACCATGAACCACTCTTCTTGATGATGTCATATTCAACTCCAAGGTCTATGACTTCGCCCACATGAGAGATACCCTCTCCGAAGACTATGTCGAACTCGGCCTTCTTGAAAGGAGGAGCCATCTTGTTCTTCACAATCTTCACCTTCGTACGGTTCCCGAGAGCCTCGTCACCATCCTTGATCTGAGTTGTCCTGCGCACATCCACGCGAACTGAAGCATAGAACTTGAGCGCATTTCCGCCTGTGGTGGTCTCCGGATTGCCGAACATCACACCAATCTTGTCACGAAGCTGGTTGATGAAAATGCAGCAAGTGTTTGTCTTGCTGATGTTTGCAGTTAGTTTCCTGAGAGCCTGGCTCATAAGCCTTGCCTGAAGACCCATTTTTGCGTCACCCATTTCACCCTCGATTTCAGCCTTAGGTGTAAGAGCTGCCACAGAGTCGATGACAATTATGTCAATAGCTCCGGAACGGATAAGATTATCGGCAATTTCAAGTGCCTGCTCGCCGTTGTCCGGTTGTGAAATCAACAAAGTATCAAGATCCACACCGAGATTCTTTGCATAAGTGCGGTCAAATGCATGCTCTGCATCAATGATTGCCGCAATGCCTCCCTGTTTCTGTGCCTGGGCAATGGCATGGATGGCAAGAGTGGTCTTACCGCTGGATTCCGGTCCATAAATCTCGATGACCCTTCCACGCGGGTATCCTCCGATTCCGAGAGCGGCGTCGAGCGCGATTGATCCGCTCGGAATAACCGAAACCTCCCATTTAGGCTGATCTCCTAACTTCATGATTGTACCTTTGCCATAGTCTTTCTCAATCTTGTCAATCGTCGCCTGCAATGCCTTGAGTTTCGCGGCATTGACTTCGGTACTTCCCTGTACTTCTTCTTTAGCCATAAATGTGTAAATTTTATAAGTTTGTAAAAATGCCGGTGCTTTTGATGCACCGAAGCAAAAGTAATCAAAAAAGCCGATAAATCTGAACAATTTTTATGTATTTTTGCATCTGTTACCATAGGATGATTGATAGAAACAGATGATACGACTATTAGGAAAGAATCTGGATGAACTCAAGGCCCTCGTTGCAGAGGAAGGGCTGCCGTCATATACCGCAAAGCAGATAGCCCGATGGCTGTATGTAAGGAAAGTGCGCTCCATCGAAGAGATGACTGACCTGTCAAAGCAGGCCAGAGCCGCCCTGATGCAGAAATATGAAGTGTGTCTGACTGACTATTCACACATCCAGATTTCGTCAGACGGAACGAAAAAATACCTTTTCCCAGTGAAATGCTCCCATAGCAAGGCGCTGAATGCCGCCTGCGGAGCTGATGCAGCCATGCCGCTTGAAGAAGGTGCCATCGAGGCCGTTATGATTCCGGACCAGGACCGTGCAACCCTTTGTGTGTCATCGCAGTCGGGTTGCAAGATGGGATGCCGCTTCTGCATGACAGGAAGGCAGGGTTTCCATGGCAACCTTTCCGCCGCCGACATTATCTCGCAAATCATCGCCGTGGATGAATCCGACCGTCTGACCAATGCCGTATTCATGGGCATGGGTGAGCCATTGGACAATTATGAAAATGTAATCAGAGCTATTGAAATCCTGACGGCTGACTGGGGATTTGCATGGAGTCCGAAGAGGATAACTGTCTCAACCATAGGTGTTCTGCCGAATCTGAAACGTTTTTTGGATGAGTCCAAATGTCACCTTGCAGTCAGCCTGCACAATCCATTCCCGGACGAGAGGCTTGAGATCATGCCTGTCCAGAAAGCATGGAGCATTGCAGACGTACTTGCCCTTATCAGAAAATATGATTTCACCGGCCAGCGTCGTGTGAGCTTTGAATATACGATGTTTGCAGGATTCAACGACACGAAGGTGCATGCTGATGCCCTTGCAAGGATGTTGAAAAATCTTGAATGTCGTGTGAACCTTATCCGTTTTCACAAGATACCGGATTTCCCTTATGAAACGTCCCCGGACATAGTTATTGAAAATTTCAAGAAAAGGATGAATAATTCCGGCATAACAACCACGGTCCGCGCCTCACGTGGAGAGGACATTCTTGCAGCATGTGGAATGCTTGCCGGAGAACATAAAGCAAAAGGCTCAAAATGAAAAGATTGACACATATCTTTCTCCTTGCACTGACATTGCTTGCCATTCTTCCCGAGGGAGTGGCAGCCCGTGGCATAGATCCCGTTGCAGATTCCCTGGCCATCGTGAATATGCGCAAGAAGATGGACAACATCCGAAAAGTGCGTCCAACCGTGGCCCTTGTCCTGAGTGGTGGCGGAGCGAAAGGTGCAGCCCATATCGGTGTCATCAGATATGTTGAATCCCTTGGAATTCCGGTGGATATGGTGCTCGGAACCAGCATGGGAGGCCTTGTCGGCGGCATTTATGCTTTGGGCTACAGCGTGGACCAGATGGAAGCCTTGGTCAAATCCATCGACTGGAATACCATGCTGACGGATAAACTCCCGCGAGAGTATATTTCATACAAATACACAAAGTACAGGGAAAAGTATATTCTTTCCATCCCGTTCTTCTATGACAAGGATTATTTCAAGATGAGAAGGGCGGATGAATACAGATTTGATCCCGTAGCCCAGATGAAGGAAACCCTCCATTTGGGCTCCGACAGGGAAAAATCCAATGACCTTCTCGTGAACAACTTGTTGGGAAGCCTTCCTTCCGGTTTCATTTATGGGCAACAGGTGACCAATCTTATAAGTTCACTTACAGTAGGTTACCAGGATTCTACAGATTTTTCAACCTTCCCCATCCCATTTGCCTGCATAGCGGCAGATATGGTTTCCGGGAAGGCTAAAATATGGCATAGCGGATGCATTAATGATGCCCTTCGTTCCACAATGTCAATCCCGGGAATCTTTGCACCGGTCAGAATCGACGGTATGGTTCTGGTCGACGGCGGACTCCGTGACAACTATCCGACCGCCCTTGCCCGGGAGATGGGAGCCGACATTATCATCGGTGTGGACCTTTCCCAGCAGAGGAAGACATTCACGCAGGTCAATAACATCGGTGACATAATAAATCAGGGTATAGACATGCTCGGAATGGATGCTTTCGAAAAAAATATCCAGATTCCTGATGTAAAGATCAAACCGGACCTGAAAGAATTCAACATGATGAGTTTTTCTCCGGAAAGCATTGATACTATAATCGTTAGGGGATACAATGCTGCCGTAGCCCAGGACTCTCTGCTGAGGGAAGTCGCTAAAATGACCTCCAAGCGTTTCGTGAAGACTCCGAAACCTTCTGCGGTGTATTTCCAGAAGGATTCCGTTTCAGTTACTGACGTTGAAGTGGCCGGCCTGCTGCCAAAGGAAAGGGAACTGCTGAAGAAGAAAATGAATTTCAAATACGGACAGAAGATTTCCCATGAAGAGTTGAACAATATGGTTGCTCAGATTTACGGCACCAATACATACGATTATGTAACTTACAAGCTCCTTGGCAGTCAAGAGCCTTTCAAGCTTCAGATAGACTGCCGTCAGGGTCCTATCCATCAGTTCGGACTCGGGGTGAGGGCTGACACGGAGGAAATCGTGTCGGTACTCGTGAATCTCGGATTCAATACTCACAAACTCTATGGACACACATTGGATCTTTCGGGAAAGGTAAGCGCCAACCCTTATGTTACATTCCGCTGGTCTTACGATTCTCCGAAATTTACAACGGTAAATGCATCTGTATCAGCAAGGTGGACGGACCTCAACATGCTGAATCTCGGGGACAACAGATTGAGCCTGAGCTTCTTGAACTGCTCCCAGAACTTATACCTTTCCAATCTGAACTGGAAGCTCTTCGCCTTTGAGTCCGGTATCCGCAACGAATATATCCATGTAAAGAACATAAAGGCATCGCAGTTTATCGGAGACTACGACTTCGCCCAGCTTCAGAACGACTTCATCTCTCTATATGCCAAGGCCAGGGCTGATACTTTCGACAACGGATATTTCCCGACAAAAGGATTTACGGCAGGCGTCTCCTATTCCTGGACCTTTGCCGGTTTTCCGAACAGATTCAACAACTTCCACACTGTTAATGCTTACGCAAAGGTGGTGGTTCCGTTCTGGAATGTATTCTCGTTCATCCCATCATTCAATTTCCGTTTCCTCTTTGGTTCGGAAATTCCGGTTGCATACTTCAACTCCATCGGAGGATCGATGGCATCAAGATACATTGACCAGCAGATGCCTTTCGTCGGCATAACCAATCTTACGGCGACGGGCAACATCCTGACCGTTTTCCGCACTGATTATCGTGTAAGGGTTGCCAAGAACCACTACATCACCGGCATTTTGAACTATGCCCGTGACAGCAATACATTCAAGGAATATGTCTCTGACAAACTTGGCTATTTCGGAGCAGCCCTTGAATACTCATTTGATTCGATTTTCGGTCCTATCAGCTTTGATGTCCATTGGTCGAATATTACAAATAAGGTAGGAGTCTATATCAGAGCCGGCTATGATTTCTGAGGATGGTGCAAGACTCACTCCGGAGCAGGTGAGAAAGGTGGCCGACAGGCTCAGGAGGCTCTGTTCCCGCAGGGAATATTGTTCGTCAGATGCGATGAAAAAGGCCGTGCAGGCCCTCGATGGGGATGCCGGGCTTGCTGCCGAGGTCGTCGCCCTGTTGCAGAAGGAGGGATATGTTGACGATGCAAGATATGCAGAGGCATTTGTCCGGGATAAATCCTCTCTTGCCGGATGGGGACAGACGAAAATAAGATATATGCTCCGTGCCAGGGGAATCAACCCTGACCTTATAGACAGTGCCATTGAGTCAATAGACCGGGGAAGGGCAGATTTTAAATTGAGGAAACTGATTGAAAACAAATACAATAGCCTTAAAGATGATCCTCAATGCCGCCTGAAGTTGCTCAGGTATGCTCTCGGAAGGGGATATGCCTATGAGGAAGCGAATTGTGTGATTGATAATATTTTTGAAGAAAACAAATAATTGAATTTTTATGGATAATTACAGAAAACTCAGTCTCGGGGAAATAGAAGTCCTCAAGGCTAATCTTTGCTTTTGCACCGACTGGTCAGAAATAGAAGTCAGTGATGGATTTTCCCCGGAATATGTCCATCATACACGTTTTTCCGGTAAGATCCGCCTTGGTGCATTCAACAAGGAATTCTCCCTTCCGGGAGGAATGAAGAAGCATTCCGGACTATTCCATACCACCCTTCATAACGTTACTGTTGGAGATGACTGCTGTATTGAAAATGTCAAGAATTATATTGCCAATTATACCATAGGTCATGACACGTTCATTGAGAATGTGGATATCATTCTTGTTGACGGACTCACCAGTTTCGGAAACGGAGTCGAGGTGGCCGTACTGAATGAAACAGGAGGACGTGAGGTGATGATATATGACAGGCTGTCGGCTCAGGCAGCTTATGTCATGGCTCTCTACCGTCACCGTCCGGCTTTGGTGGAAAGCCTTCGCAAGATGATAACTGATTATGTATCAAAGATTTCATCTGAAATGGGATATATCGGTTCTAATGTTACCATCGCTGATACCGGCTATATAAAGAACGTAAGGATTGGCGATTGGTGCAAGATAGAAGGGGCATCCCGGCTTAAGAATGGCAGCATAAACAGCAATGAGTTTGCACCTGTGCATATCGGAGTGGGTGTCATTGGCGATGACTACATCATTTCCAGCGGATCAAGCGTCGAGGACGGAGTAACATTCTCCCGCTGCTTCATCGGACAGGCGTGCCACCTTGGCCACAATTATTCGGCTTCGGATTCCCTATTCTTCAGCAACTGCCAGGGTGAAAACGGTGAAGCATGTGCCATCTTCGCCGGACCATATACGGTAACCCACCATAAGTCAACGCTTCTGATAGCAGGCATGTTCTCCTTCATGAATGCCGGTTCCGGATCGAACCAGTCCAACCACATGTATAAATTGGGACCAATCCATCAGGGTATCATGGAAAGGGGAGCCAAAACTTCTTCCGACTCATACATTCTATGGCCTGCAAAGGTGGGTGCATTCTCCCTTGTCATGGGACGACATGTCAGCCATCAGGACACATCAGATTTGCCGTTCTCCTATCTTATTGAGCAGCAGAGCACTTCCTTTATCATGCCGGGAGCAAACCTGAAGAGCGTCGGTACAATCCGCGATGCCAAAAAGTGGCCCGGAAGGGATAAGAGAAAGGATCCGGACAAGCTCGACAGCATCAACTACAACCTTCTCAGTCCTTTCACCATCCAGAAAATGCTCAAGGCTGTGGACATCTTGAAAGACCTTCAGCGCATTTCCGGTGAGACTTCGGATGCCTACACCTTCCAGAGCGGCAAGATCAAGAGGTCATCTTTGTTGAACGGTCTCAAATATTACGGAATGGCAATAGATAAATTCCTTGGCAACTCTTTGATTTCCAGGATTATGTCTTCTGAATCAAAGGACCTGGAAGGCTTGAGGGAGCATCTGAAGCCAAAGTCCGAATATGGTCAGGGTGACTGGGTTGACCTTGCGGGAATGATTGCTCCAAAGAAAGCCGTGAGCGATGTTCTGGACGACGTCGAGAATGGAACCATTTCCGATGTCGATGTCCTCAATGCAAGATTCGCCGCTATCCATGGAGCATATTATGAGTATGAATGGACTTGGGCGAGCCATGTAATCGAGTCTTATTATGGCATTGAACTTTCAACCGTCACTGCAGAGCAGCTTGCAAGCATCGTTCATCGTTGGAAAGATTCTGTCATAGGGATTGACAATATGGTTTATGCCGATGCCGGCAAAGAGTTCTCTCTCAGTGCAATGACCAGTTTCGGCGCAGACGGAGACCATGACCAGAGGGCAAGAGACTTTGAACAGGTACGCGGTTCCGTATTTGAAGCCGATCCGTTCGTAAAATCTGTCAAGGAGCACATACGGATTAAATCTGCGTTGGCAGACACCGTCCTTGACATCATCTCAGCTCTGTAAATAAAAAAACTGGCAGGATTTTTTCCTGCCAGCTTTTTTATAAACGTATTACTGTTCGTCAACATTGTTGTCCGGACCCTGAGGACCAGGCTGAGGACCACCCTGGAAAGGACCCTGAGGACCTGCCTGACCGCCCTGTGCAGCCTTGGCCATATCCTCTGAAGCAGCATGCCATGCAGCCTCAAGTTCAGAATTGTATCTGTCGATGTCGCCGAGATTCTGGTTCTTCACAGCCTCTTTGAGGTTGTTCATTGCAGACTCGATAGCGCCTTTCTTGTCAGCCGGAATCTTGTCGCCGTACTCCTTGAGGTTCTTCTCTGTCTGGAAGCACATTGCATCTGCATTATTGATCTTGTCGATGCGCTCCTTCTCAGCCTTGTCTGCAGCCTCGTTGGCCTTTGCCTCGTCCCTCATCCTCTGAATCTCGTCCTCAGAAAGTCCTGAAGATGCTTCGATACGGATGTTCTGCTCCTTGCCTGTAGCCTTATCCTTTGCAGATACGTTGAGGATACCGTTGGCATCTATGTCGAAGGTTACCTCGATCTGAGGAATTCCTCTTGGAGCCGGTGCAATGCCGTCGAGGATGAACTTGCCGATGAGCTTGTTGTCCTTAGCCATAGGACGCTCACCCTGAAGAACATGCACGTCAACTGCAGGCTGGTTGTCAGCGGCTGTTGAGAATACCTGTGATTTCTTGGTAGGGATGGTAGTGTTCGCGTCGATGAGCTTGGTCATTACACCGCCGAGTGTCTCGATACCGAGTGAAAGCGGAGTGACATCGAGAAGAAGCACATCCTTCACATCACCTGCAAGCACACCGCCCTGAATAGCTGCACCCACTGCAACGACTTCGTCAGGGTTTACGCTCTTGTTAGGAGTCTTGCCGAAGAATTTCTCAACGATGGCCTGGATTGCAGGGATACGGGTTGAACCGCCCACGAGGAGAACTTCGTCAATGTCCGATGCGCTGAGTCCTGCATCTGAAAGGGCCTTGCGGCATGGCTCGACAGTCTTCTGGATAAGGTTGTCTGCAAGCTGCTCGAACTTAGCTCTTGACAGAGTCTTTACAAGGTGTTTAGGAACGCCGTCAACTGGCATGATGTACGGAAGGTTGATCTCTGTAGAGGTCTGGCTTGAAAGCTCGATTTTTGCTTTCTCAGCAGCCTCTTTAAGTCTCTGAAGAGCCATAGGGTCTTTCTTGAGGTCGATTCCACCGTTCTCTGAAGCGAACTCAGAAGCGAGCCAGTCGATGATTACCTGGTCGAAATCATCACCTCCGAGGTGAGTGTCACCGTTGGTTGAAAGTACTTCGAACACGCCGTCTCCGAGCTCCATGATTGAGATATCGAATGTACCGCCACCGAGGTCGTAAACGGCAACCTTCATATCTTTGTGTTTCTTGTCAAGACCGTATGCAAGGGCAGCTGCGGTAGGCTCGTTGATGATACGTTTCACTTCGAGACCTGCAATCTTGCCGGCTTCCTTTGTTGCCTGACGCTGAGAGTCTGAGAAATATGCAGGAACTGTGATGACAGCCTCTGTAACTTCCTGACGCAGATACTCTTCTGCAGTTTTCTTCATCTTCTGGAGAATCATTGCTGAAATCTCCTGCGGAGTATAAAGACGACCGTCGATGTCAACACGAGGAGTGTTGTTGTCGCCCTTTACAACTTTGTAAGGCATCCTTGCGATTTCGTTGCCTACCTGATCGTAAGTCTCACCCATGAATCTCTTGATAGAGAATACGGTCTTGTGAGGGTTGGTGATAGCCTGACGTTTTGCAGGGTTACCGATTTTTCTCTCACCGCCGTCGGTGAATGCCACTACTGAAGGGGTAGTTCTCTGTCCTTCGTTGTTGATGATGACGGTTGGTTCGTTACCTTCCATCACTGCCACGCATGAGTTGGTGGTTCCAAGGTCAATACCAATAATTTTTCCCATAATTTTATCTCCTATTTTTTATTATTATCAAATTTGTGCTTTGTCAGTCCTTTCGGACGACGCAAGGATATAATCCAATCCTGTGCCAGTACAATTTTGGGAAAAATATATGACAATTTGTCAGAAATAAGTGTCAGTTCCAGGAGGTGGAATGACATTTTGAAGAGTGGAGCGGAAAACGGGATTCGAACCCGCGGCCCTCAGCTTGGGAAGCTGATGCTCTACCGACTGAGCTATTTCCGCATGACCTTACGGATACACCTTCCGAAAGGACTTCGCAAATGTAATCAATCTGCAAATAAACTCCAAAGGAATCTGTCCTTTTAGATAAAACTTTCGACTCCCTTCCAAGAAACAGGCACGGGAGCTTCGATGGTGAGGGGCTCTTTGCGCACAGGATGCACGAAAGTAATCCTGCGGGCATGAAGGCTTATGCCCCCGTCAGGATTGGAACGAGGCGCACCATATTTGAGGTCGCCCTTGATCGGGCACCCGATATTGGACAACTGACAACGGATCTGGTGGTGACGTCCTGTCAGAAGTTCAACCTCTACAAGCACATATCTGTCAGTCCTTCCGATACGACGGTACTTCAGACGGGCATTCTTTGCATCCTTCCTGACAGCACCCGGACGGCAGATATATGATTTGTTCTGCTTTTCATTTCGCCACATCATGTTTTCAAGCAGTGCCTCCTCCTGCTGTGGCTCCTGACATACCAGAGCCCAGTAAAACTTGTGCACATCACTGTCGCGGAACATGGCGCTGAGTCTTTCAAGCGCCTTGGAGGTCTTTGCAAGAACAGTTATGCCGCTGACAGGACGGTCCAGACGATGGGGAAGTCCCATGAATACCTGACCGGGCTTTGCGTCGCGCATGGCTATGAAAGCCTTGTATTTCTCGGTAAGGGGCTCGTCGGATGTCTTGTCCCCCTGGACAATCTCACCGACCTTCTTGTTCACGACAAGAAGGTGGTTGTCTTCGTATAATATTCTGGATTGGAGGTCAGCATATTCCTCCGGAGATAATTCTCTGTATATCATTTTCACTCCTTATATATATGTCCCCGGTTCAGATCATAAGGCACGGGGCGACAAAGTTAGCAATTGTTGCAATGAATAATAGTGTCACTGATGATAAAAATGTTTATTTTTGCACTTATTCACTTATTTGACACACCATGGAAAAATCTAAAGTTTACTTTACGGATCTCAGGACCAGGCCTGGCTCCGACCTGATGACCAAAATGCTGAGAGTCGTAAAGGCCGCCGGCATCGAAAAGATTGATTTCGAAGGCAAATTCACAGCAATAAAGATTCATTTCGGCGAACCTGGCAATCTTGCGTATCTCCGTCCTAACTATGCAGCCAAACTCATAGACTTTCTGCATACCAAGGGAGCAAAAGTCTTCCTCACGGACAGCAATACCTTGTACAGCGGAGGCAGAAGCAATGCCGTGGATCATCTGGATGCTGCAATGAACAACGGATACAATCCTATAGGAGCACATGCGAATGTCATAATTGCTGACGGATTGAAAGGCACTGAATATAAGGAAATTCCACTCGACGGAGAATATTGCAAGGCCCCGAAGATCGGAGCGGCAATTGCAGATGCGGACATCATCATATCCATGAACCATTTCAAAGGCCATGAACAGGCCGGATTCGGCGGAGCCCTGAAAAACTTGGGAATGGGATCGGCAAGCGTAGGCGGAAAGATGGAACTTCACTGCTCATCCCAGCCAAAAATCGATACAGATGCATGCACCGGATGTGGAATGTGCGAAAAATACTGCAAGCATCAGGCAATCAGCATGGTCTCAGAAAGCGGTTCCCCTCGCAGAAAGGCGAGCATTGACTATTCAAAATGTCTTGGCTGCGGACAGTGTGTGGCAGTTTGCCAGCATAACGGAGCGGTAGTAGGAAGCAGCAGCAGTGCCGAAGAACTCAATTACAAAATTGCCGAATATGCCAAGGCAGTCATCATGGATAAGCCGAACTTCCACATCAATTTCATCATGAACGTATCGCCTGAGTGTGACTGCTGGAACCATAATGATGCAGCCATAGTACCTGACCTTGGAATTGCTGCCTCATTCGACCCTGTGGCTCTTGACTGTGCCTGTGCGGATATCGTAAACGCAGCTCCGGCAATTCCAAGCGGCAACCGTCTGGCAGACATGATGGATGAACATCATCACGAGCATCATCATGACCATGACAAATTCCATCACATTCATCCAGACACCTGCTGGCAGGCCGGTATTTCACATGGAGAGAAAATCGGAATAGGAACCCATGAATACGAACTTATAAGAATCTGATATATATATCAATAAAAAAGCCCTCCCGGATTCTGGAAGGGCTTTTTTGATTATGTTTCAAAGATTATCTGGCATGTTTCGATCCGATCATGAAGTTAAGACCGAAACGGGCATTTGTCCAGGCCTTCTCGATAGGAATCGGAATCTTAGGCATTACATTGAAGAATGTGTAGTCGCTTCCGATGAAGAAATCAACTCCTCCCTTAGGGCTGAACTCTATT